>JACRDR010000367.1 GCA_016212845.1 Elusimicrobiota bacterium | reverse complement strand
TCGCCGACACGACCCACACCGCTCTCCCCGGCACGACGATGGCGACGACGCTCTCGCTCGGACCCACCGTCTTGTCGGCGGCGGCTCGCGCGGGCGCCCGAACCCAGGCCACCGCCGGCTCCGAGCACGACGCGCCGGCGCCGTCCGATCTCGCTTCCTCGACCCCGGCTCAGGAGAAGAAGGGCTGCGGCAACTCGTGCGCCACCTGCCCCCTCGCCGCGACCTGCAAATCCGTCCAAGCCCAGGCATTCCGCGCCGCGCAGAACGGAGAAAGCGGCGGCCGCCGTCTCATCGTCATCCAGGATGCCGGCAAGCTCCAGGCCGATCTTCAGAAGAATCCGGAAGGAACCCTAGGTCGGACCTTCGAAAACGACCCGAAGGCCGCGAACCCGACGTCTCCGGAGGCCGTCTCCGACGCCGCCGTGAAGCCCCAAGCCCCGGTTCGCCAGCGCTGCTGCGGCGCCGAGTGCCCCGGCTGCCGCGCCGGCCAGCTCCGCCGCGAGCGCCGTCTGCAGCGCGAAGCCGCCGCCGCGGGCACGGACGCGGCCGCCAAATCGCCCGTGCCGCAACCCGAGTTCAAGCCGGTGCCGGCGGTCTCGCTGGCCCAGTCCGCGCGCCTTCACGCCGAGACGTCGGTGTACCCGGACACGTTCTTCGGCCGCGCGCACAAGCGCTTCGACGCCTGGCTCGCCCGAGTGGTCGAAGAGGCCCTCACCGGCTCCGGCGGGTCTTACGATCAATTCGGCCGGCGCTACCGCTCCCCGCGCTTTCCGAGCATGCGCCGCCGCTAGGCGAGGGATTTTTCGAGGCAGATCGACGTCGGGGTCGGGTTTTCCCAGTAGGGTTCCGACGGCGTGAAGCCGAGCTTCCGGTAGAGGGCGCGCGCCTCGGTCATCGTGGGCAGCGTGTCGAGCACCATCCTCGAGTAGCCCGCCGCCTTCGCCTCCGAAATCGCCTTCTCCGTGAGCGCGCGGCCGATCTTCTTGCCGCGAAACGCCGGGCGCACGTAGAGGCGCTTCAGCTCGCACGTGCCTTCCTTCACCGGCCGCAAGCCGACGCAGCCCGCCGGGCGGCGCCCCACCTTCGCGATCAGCAGGCGTCCCTGAGGCGCGGCGTAGGCGCCGGGCAGACCGTCGACTTCCGCGTGGAAGCCGTCGAGGCAATGCATGCCCGCGAGGCCTTGGGCGTACTCGCGAAACATCGCGCGCACGTCGTCGAGCTCCTTGGGGCCCGCCTGCTCGACGACGGGAGTCCCCCGCTTCGGCTTCTCCTCGGGCTCGGGCTTTTTCTTCGGGCTCACGCGCGGTACTCCCGGTCGCTGTGAACGATGCCGCCGCGCTTCATGACCATCGAAACCTGGTTGCCGCCGAACCAGTAGCACGCCTCGCGGTAGTCTTCCATGTCCAGCACGATGAGGTCGGCCTGCTTGCCAGGCTCGATCGAGCCGTGCGTGGCGCCCAGGCCCAGCGCGTGCGCGCCGTTGATCGTCGCGGCGCACAGAGCCTCCTCCGGCGTCATGCCGAGCTGGGTGCACGCCAAAGAAAGCACGAACTGCATGTTCCAACAGGGAGACGTCCCCGGATTGAAGTCGGTGGCCAAGGCGACCGCGAGGCCGGCGTCGATGAGCTTGCGGCCGGACGGATACCGGCCGAGCCCGAGAAAGTAGTTCGCCGCGGGCACGAGCGCGGCGATCACGTTCGCCGCCTTGAGTTTGGCGAGATCGTCCGGCTCCGCGTGATCGAGATGGTCGGCCGACACCGCGCCGACCTTGGCGGCGACGGCGGCCCCGCCCGAGCGCGACAGCTGCTCGGCGTGGATCTTCGGCTTGAGGCCGTGGTCGAGCGCGGCGCGCAGCACCTGCTCGGCCTGCGGCTCGGAGAAGTAGCCGCGGTCGCAGAAGACGTCGGCGAACTTGGCGAGCCCTTCTTTCGCGACCGCCGGGAGCATCTCCTCGCAGACGCGGCGGAGATAGCCGTGAGGGTCGCCTTTGAACTCGGCCGGGAGCGCGTGGGCGCCGAGGAAGGTCGGGACGAGCTCGAGCGCGGTCACCTTCGAGGCGCGCTGGATGGTGCGCAGGAGCTTCAACTCGTTCTCGACGTCGAGGCCGTAGCCGCTTTTGGCCTCGAGCGTCGTGGTGCCGCACTCGATGAAGCGCGCGGCGGCGCGCAGCAGGTTGTCCAAGAGCTGGGGGTCGCCGGCGCCGCGCACCTTGTCGACGCTCGATAGGATGCCGCCGCCGGCCTTCGCGATGTCCTCGTAGCCCTTGCCGCGCGTCCGCAGCTCGAAGTCCTTAAGCCGGGGCTCGGCGAAGACGGGATGCGCGTGGCTGTCGACGAAGCCGGGCATGACGACCCGCCCGCCGATGTCGAGGATGCGCGCCTTGTCGGCGTCGGGATGCGTCGCGACGAAGTCGGAAAGCCCCGCGGCGAGGATCTTGCCGTCGCCCACCAGGACGGAGCCGCCGCGGAACATGCCGACCTTCCCCATCTCGGCGCCGGTGCGCGGCCCGGAGGGGCCGGTCATGGTGACAAGCTGCCCGGCGTTGACCAGAAGGAACTTCATCTCGCCGGATCGTACAACAAGTGAACGGCGAATGTGAACGCGGCGCCCGGCGCCGGCGCTCGCAACCTAGGCCCTTGGGGCCGAAATCGAGTGGGCCCTCAGGCACTTACTGCCCCCCCGGGAAAGCCCTACTATCTTGCCATGCGAGAGACACCGGTCTACGTCCTGCTCGTCGAGGATTCGCCCGAAGACGCCGCGCTCGCGAAGATGACGCTGGAGGCCGCCGGCATCCGCGTCACCGTCGCCGAGTCCGTCGCCCAGGGCCGGGCCGCGCTCGAGCAGGGCAGCTACGAGATCCTCGTCTTGGACCTCCGCCTGCCGGACGGCGAGGGCCTCGACCTCCTCCCTCTCGCGCAGTCCAAGGACCCCAACGCGGTCGGCATCGTGCTGACCGGGTTCTCCAACACCGAGGCGGCCGTCGCCGCGCTCCGCAAGGGCGCCTACGATTTCCTGACGAAGCCCTGCGCGCCGGAAGTGCTCGTAGCCGCGGTCAAGCGCGGCGCCGAGCGCCATCGCCTGGCCCGCCAGCTCGCGCACCGCACCGACGAGCTCGAAGCGCTCAACCGCGAGCTCGACCGCCGCGTGCAGGACTCGACCCGCCAGATCTTCTTCCTCAACGAACGCCTCAAGCGCTTCATCGTCCAGATCATGCAGTCCAACGAGGAGCGCGTGAAGTTCCTCGACAACATGACCCACGAGTTGAAGAACCCGCTCGCGGTGATCTTCGGCCACGCCTGCCACCTGCTCGGCCGCGAGTCCGCGGACTGGACCCCGGCGGAGCTGGCGGTCAGCCTGAAGGCGATCCACCGCAACTCCTCCGCGGTCAACGCCATGCTCGAGGAGCTGATGGACGTCGCCCGTCTTTCGAGCCACAAGATGCGCCTGGTGCGCGAGCCGCTGCACGCCAACGACCAGGCGCGCGAGATCGTCGAGTCGTACCGTCCGCAGGCCCACGAGCGCGGCATCGAGCTCGTTTCCGACTGCGGAGACGACCGCGGCATGGAATTCGAGGCCGACCGCATCCGGCTCCGCCAGGTGCTCTCCAATCTCGTCTCGAACGCGCTCAAGTTCACGCCCGCCGGCGGCAAGATCACGGTCGGCGCCGTCCCGAGCGGCTCGTCCGTCCGCGTCACGATCTCGGACACCGGCCCCGGCATCGGGAAAGAGGCGATCGACCGCGTCTTCGACCGCTTCTACCAGGTCAACTCGGGCCAGCAGCACAAAGGCCTCGGCCTCGGACTCGAGATCTCGAAGGGCATCGTGACGCTCCACGGCGGCACGATCTGGGCCGAAAGCGAGCCCGGCAAGGGCGCCAAGTTCCACTTCACGATCCCCTGCGTGCCCGCCGAGGGCGCGCCCGATCCCGAGCCCGTTCCTCCCACGACCGCGAAGCTCTAAGGGCTTGCGGCCCGAGGAATCGGGCACTACACTGGCCTCGTGCTCAATCCGCTCGAGGGCTCCGATGAGTGGGAAGTCCATCCCAAAAAGCGCGGCAGCCCCCTGCCCTACCTCCTGATCGGCGGCCTGCTCGTCTACGGCGCGTACCGTTCCGGCGGCGTCCAAGGCAAGCTCAACGCGGTCTTCGACTCCTTCTACTCGAAGGAAGCCCGCGCGCTCATCGACAAGGCACGCGCGCAGGCGGGCGCCCCCAAGACGGGCGGCATGATCCGCCATACGGAATCCTCCGAAGGGACCGTGGAGTTGTCGCCGCCGGCCCAGCACACCGGTACGCGTTCCGGTCGGCGACGCGCAGCCTGACGTTGACGGCCTGCATCACGCCGGCTGATCGGGAATCAGCTTACTTTCCAGGCGGGCGATGATGTCCTTGAGGGCGAGTTTGCGTTT
>JACRDR010000365.1 GCA_016212845.1 Elusimicrobiota bacterium | reverse complement strand
CTGTTCGGTGGACCACTGCGCGCGCGCGTCCGCGAGCGCGAACGCGCACGCGACCGCCGCCAACGCCGCGACCCGATTTATCTTCATCGCTTGAGCGCTTGTTCCTTCGTCATGCCCGCCGCCATCCGCTCCTTCTGCTCCTTGGTGTAGAAGAGGTCCAGCGGGATGTTCTGGCCTTTGTGCTTGAACTCCTCGTGGAACTTCGGGACGACGCCGCAGGCCGTGAAGTAGCCGAGCGTGCGGCCCGTCTCGTCCGCGCCGGTCTGATGGAAGCGGAAGATGTCGGAGGTGAGGATCTGGTTCTCGTCGCGGCCCGTGATCTCCGTAATGTAGGTGACCTTGCGCTGGCCGTCGGCGAAGCGCGTGATCTGCACGAGCAGGTGCACGGCGGACGCGATCATGTCGCGGAGCACGAACATCGGCAGGTCGGTGCCGGACATGAGGCACATGGCGGACAAGCGGGAGAGGGCGTCGCGAGGCGTGTTGGCGTGGATGGTCGCCAGCGAGCCTTCGTGGCCGGTGTTCATCGCCTGGAGCATGTCCAGCGCCTCGGAGCCGCGACACTCGCCGACCACGATCCGGTCGGGGCGCATCCGGAGGCAGTTCTTCACGAGGTCGCGGATGTTGATCTCGCCTTTGCCTTCGATGTTGGCGGGGCGGCTCTCGAGACGAACCCAGTGGTCCTGCTGAAGCTTGAGCTCGGCGGTGTCCTCGACGGTGATGATGCGCTCGTCCTCCGGGATGTAGTTCGAGAGCATGTTTAGGAAGGTGGTCTTGCCGGTGCCGGTGCCGCCCGCGATGATGATGTTCTTCTTCGCGATGACGCACGCCTTGAGGAAGTCGATGAAGTCCGCCGTGACCGAGCCCTTGGCGATGAGGTCCTTCGCCTGGAACGGCTTCGCGGAGAATCGCCGGATGGTGAGGGTCGGGCCGGAGACCGCGAGCGGCGCGATGATCGCGTTGACGCGCGAGCCGTCCTTCAAGCGGGCGTCCACCAGCGGCACCGACTCGTCGATGCGGCGGCCGATCGGGGCCACGATGCGCTTGATGACCTGGCTGATCTGGTCGTCGTCGCGAAAGCGGAGCGGCGTGAGCACGAGCTTGCCCGCGCGCTCGATGTAGACCTTCTCCGGCGCGTTCACCATGATCTCGTTGACGCCCGGGTCGCGCATGAGCTCTTCCAGCGGACCGAGGCCGAGGATCTCGTCGACGAGCTCGGTGACGAAGCGGCTGCGCTGATCGCGCGAAAGCGGAAGGTTCGTCTCCTTCTGCAGGAGGTTCTCGATGATCTGGCCGACCTTGCTGCGGAGCTCCTTGTTGGCCTCCGCCGAGTCGGTGATGCGGATGCGCTCGGTCTCGAGCACGGCGACCACGTTCTTGTGGACCTTGTGCTTGAGCTCGTCCCAGAACGGCGGGTTGTTGCCGCCGCCGCCCTCGCCCTTCGGGTTGACGATGATCTTGTTGCCCGTGCCGCCGGCTTGGCCCGCGGCCGGCGCGGCGGCGCCCGTGCCCTTCGACTTCCAAAGCAGGTCCGCGCCCGCGCCGAACTCGGCCTGGTCGACTGCGGAGGTCGTCCACGCCTTCTGCTGCGGCTTGACCTCCATCAGGCGGCCGAGCAGGGGCCGCAGGGCCTTCACCCAATCGGAGTGCGGCTGCTCGACCACGACGATGCGGCCGAGGTTCGCGTACTCCGGGAGCAGGTCCTCCCACGGCATGTTCGAAAGCACGCGTTTGTTGAGGGCGGCGAAGAATCGCTCGACTTCCTTCGGCGCGAGCGCGCCGGGGAGGTTCGCCTGGTTCACCACGATCTCGAAGCGGTCGAGGGCGAAGTGCAGCTCTTTCACGTCGTTAAAATGGTTGTAGGTCGCCTCGAAGTGCGAGCGCTGCGGCAGCGTCATCCAGAAGATGAGGTCCGCGATGTCGTAGGCGAAGATCTGCGCCGGGAAAAACGGGTCGACGTCGATGAAGAGGTCGTAGGACTCGGAGAGGGCGCCCAAGATCGGGACCATCACGTCCGGGCTGACCGTGAGCGCCTCGGCGCGCTTGGAGCCCAGCGGCAGGACGCCCACGCCCCACTGAGACATCGGGATGCGGCCCTTGAGCAGTTTGCCCAGCACGGCGGCGTCGCGCCCGACGGTCTGCGCGAGGCTGGCCAAGGACGGCGGCTGCACGCCGAGGAGATACGCGATGTCCTGGCGGCAAAGGGGGTCGAGGTGGACGATGATGACGTTGCGGCTCTGGGTGCCGGCCCAGGCCAAGGCGAGGTTCAGGCAGACGCTGGTCTTGCCGACGCCTTCCTTCGGGCCCGAAAACGCGATCACCCGGCCCGGGGTCTTGGGCTGGGTCGCGTTCTTGGTCGCGGTGCTCGGCGACGGGATATTGTTCGATACTGGGTCAGCCATTATGAGAACGTCCTGAGCGACCCAAGCGCTTCGCGCTTGGGATCGCTATTTGACAATCTCGAACGTCACGAATAGGAAGAGCGACTTCTGCTCCTCGATGATGCTCGTCGTGGTGAAGAGCGCGCCGATCACCGGAATGCGGCCGATGAACGGGATGCGGCTCTTCGACACGTTCTTCGCGCTCGACTTGAGTCCGCCGATCACGAGCGTCTCGCCGCTCTTGATCTCGACTTCCGTCTGCACCTGGCGCGTGGTGATCGAGGGGACCGAGGTGTTGCCGACCGTCACGGGCTTCGAGAAGTCGGGGTTCGAGACTTCCAGCTGAAGCTGCGCGTCGATCGAGTCCTTCTTGTTCGGGTTGACGGCGGGCAGGATGTTCAAGATCACGCCGAACTTCTTGAACTCCACGCCGACGCCCTGGGCGTTGGTCACCGGATAGGGCTGGTCGCCGCCCACCACGAAATTGGCCTGGGTACCGGACTTCGTGATGACCTTGGGGTTGGAGAGCAATTGCGCCTTGCCCTCCTGCTCCAAAAGCTTGAGTATCGTCGACAGCGAGGTCGTCCGCTCGAAGTCGCCCACCTTGATGATGCCGGGGATCGGAGCCTTCTCCGCGAAGGAGATGCCCGCCGTGAACTGCGGCCAAGCGAAGCCCGTGTCGCGCTGGATCGAGCCGGATATCTCGACGATATCCGCGCTCACCGCGATCATCTCGTTGGATTGATCGACAGCCGGGGCCTGTGCGAAGGCTAGGCTTGAGACCAACGCCGTTGCAAGCGCTGCGGTCCATGTCGTGACGAGTCGCCGGGAGATACTACTTCCGGAGCCCGCTCTCTGTTGTCGATTCATTAAGATGCCGTACTGGTCGCGGAACTACGATTCAGCTCACTCGGCGAACTGCGGTCCCCCCTTTAGCGGAACAGCTTCCTGAACGACGCCATCTCCATCGGGTGCATCTCGACGTCGCCCAAGCCGCGCATGACGACCGTCGTCTCGCCCTGATTGAGCGCCAAAGCCAGGTACTGAGCCTCGTTCGGGTTGAGCGCGAGGCTCAAGAAGCCCTTCTCGGAGAAAGCGGCCGAATTCTGCTCGCCGCCGGTC
The DNA here is from genome assembly GCA_016212845.1 of Elusimicrobiota bacterium. Classification (GTDB taxonomy): domain Bacteria; phylum Elusimicrobiota; class Elusimicrobia; order UBA1565; family JACRDR01; genus JACRDR01. The sequence goes on along the minus strand of JACRDR010000365.1, from coordinate 386 downwards.
TTCTGCTGGAACTCCTTCGCGGTGAGTCCCTGTCCGAGGTTCGCGCCGACACCCAGGACGAGCACGTTCTGGAGGATCGTCGCGGTCACCTTCTCCTTGCTCGAGTCCTGCATCTTCGCGTCGAAGGTGACCAGGATGTCGACGCGGTCGCCGGGCTTGAGCAGCTTCTGGAGGTCGGAGTCGATCGGAAGGATCGCGCCGCGATAGCCCGGCGGAATCTTCACGCTCAGGCCGGCGTCGGGCGACAGCGACACGAGCTCCGACTGCACGACCTGGTTGCCCTTGGGGATGCGGACGCGGGTGACCAGGTTGGCGATGAGCTTGATGTCGGAGGGCGTCTTCACCTCGAAGGCGTCCTGGGACATGAACTTGCGCGGGATCGCCAT
>JACRDR010000370.1 GCA_016212845.1 Elusimicrobiota bacterium | reverse complement strand
TCGATGTTGAGCCAGCCTTCGTCTGCGAAGAGCTCGAGCTTTTTGTCGATCATCTCGGTCGTCTCGTTGTAGCGGCCGTTCTAGTCGGGCAGGCCCGCGTTCGGGAAGCACGAGATCGCGAACTGGGACAGGCCCGAGAGCGTGCGCAGGTGATCCGTCATGAAGTCCGGGCCCGTCGCGCAGTTGAGGCCGACCGCGAGCAGGTCGAAGCCCGCCACCGAGTCGTAGAGCGCCTCGGCGGTCTGGCCGCCGAGCATCACGCCCATCGTCTCGATCGAGACCGAGAGGACGACGGGGACGCGGCGCCCGAGCTTGTCGAACGCGTCGTCGATCCCGAAGAGCGACGCCTTCACGTTGAGCGTGTCCTGCTGCGTCTCGAGGAAGAAGAGGTCCGCGCCGCCTTCCATCATCGCCTGCGCGGCTTCGCCGTAGTTCCGGCGGACTTCGTCGAACGTGATCCCGCCGGTGACCGAGATCGTCTTGGTGCCGGGGCCGAGCGAGGCGCCGGCGAAGCGGGGACGCTCCGGCGTGGAGAACTTCCGGCACGCCTCGGCCGCCAGCCGCGCGGATTCGCGCGCGATCTCCACCGTCTTGCCCTCGAGCTCGTACTCGGCCAGCACGTGGCGGATCGCGCCGAAGGAGTTCGTCTCGATGATGTCGGCGCCGGCCGCGAGGTAGCCCTCGTGGACGTCGCGGATGACGTCCGGCCGCGTGAGGACGAGGTTCTCGTTGCACCCTTCTAAGGAGAGGCCGCCGAAGTCCTCGGCCCGCAGATGGCGCGCCTGGATGGCGGTGCCCATGGCCCCGTCCATGACGAGGATCTTGCGCTCCATGAGCGCCTTCAGCTCGTCTTCCCGTCCGCGATTCGTGAATTTCTTCAGCATTTAAAACAAAAAACCCGCGCACTAGGCGCGGGGTCATTCCCGGTACATCGCCTCTTTAGCCCCCAGTCGGCCGGGGCAAGTCGGCATAAATCCTCGCCGGTGCTTCCAGGAGTATAGCGGATTCTTCCCGTCGGTGCTAGAGGACGAGCAGTTGCGGCACCGCGCCGAAATGTCGGTCCGAAGAGAGGATCGGCAGATCGTGCTGCACGAGCAGCGCCGCGATCCAGAGGTCATTGGTCGGTATCGGCGTGCCCTGCTTCCTTAGCTGCGCGAAAAGGACGCCGTAGTGGTGCGTGGTCTGTTCATCGGCGAATATCACGCGCACCCGCGGAGAGCCGAGGAATTCGGTGAGCTTCGCTTCGTTGCGTTTTCCGTGCGTGCCCGCGGCGAATCCCGCCCGCAGTTCGCCCAGGACCACAAAGGGTAGGACGATCTCGTCGGCCCGCTGGAGCAGGCCTCGCGCTTTCGGCTCTCCGTCGGCCGCGGCGCGATAGCCGTTGGTGTCGAGTGCCAGCCTCATTTCCAGAGCTTGGGATCGATCCGGCGTTGCTCGGCCAGGGCCCGGTCGACCTCGCGGTCGGCGGTCCAGCTTCCGAAGAAGCCGTCCAGATCGTGATAGAGGCGAGCGCTCCCTTGGGCGGCTTCCTGAGAGAGCATTTCGACGACCGCCTGATTGAGGCTTTGCCCCCGGCGGCGGGCGCGGTCGCGGACCGCTTCGTCCACGTTCGGGGGGATGTCCCGTATCGTGTACTGGACTTTGTGCCTGCCTTTCATGCCTACAGTATAGGCAGAAAATGCCTGCATTTCAAGGCATCTCCCATTTGATAGGATAGCGCCGTGGCGGCCGAAATCTCGGTTATCCTTCCGTGCTTCAACGAGCGCGAGGGGATCGTCGGCTTGATTCGGGAAATCCGCGCCGTCCTCGAGGATCGCGCGCACGAGGTCGTCGTGGCCGACGACCATAGCCCCGACGGCACGGCTGAAGCCGTGCGCCAAGCCTTCGCCGGCGATGCCGGGGTCAGGGTCGTCGTTCGCGAGAAGGACCCCTCGCTCGCGAAGTCTATCCGCGCGGGGCTCGAGGCGGCGTCCGGCAAGATCTTGGTCGTGATGGACTCGGACGGCAACCACGACCCGAAGTACCTCCCGCACTTAATCGAGTCGCTGGCGCACTACGACGCCGCGTTCGGCTCGCGCTACCTCTACGGAGGCCGCATGAGCGGCCGCCTTCGCCACAACCTCTCCTGGGCCTTCAATATCTTCGTGCGCCTGGCGACCGGCGGCAACATCATCGACAACCTGTACGGTTTTTTCGCGATCAAGCGGCCTATGCTCGAGAAGTGCCGCTTCGACGACATCTTCTTCGGCTACGGCGACTACTGCATCCGGCTGCTCTACGCGCTCGAGGCCGAGCATGCCGCGATCCTGCAGATTCCTATGGTCAACGCGCCGCGGCGCGCGGGTACGGGCAACTCCAACTTCATCCGCGTGTTCATCAAGTACTTCATCGCGACGCTGCGCCTCGCGCTCACCCACAAGCGCCTGAGCACCACGTGGAAGGGCTGACGCCCCGCGTCGTCGACGGCGTCCCGCTCGCGCTCGTCCGCCAGGCCGCCTCGCTCCATCTCCGCGCGCTCGGCTATTCGAGCTTCATCACGCTTTTCGGCGAGGAGTTCCTCTTCGAGCTCTACCGCGGCCTGCTCGATAAGGGCTTGGCGTTTCTGATCGTCGCCGAGGAGGGGGACCGGCTTCAGGGCTTCATCTTGGGCAGCGCCGACGGCTCGCGATTGAACGACGCGATCATGAGCCGGCCATTCCGGTTCGGCCTCCTCATGCTGCCCGCGATGCTGCGGCGCCCCGGCATCCTGCTCAAGGCGCTCGAGATCGCGTTCTACGGCAAGAAAGCCGATCCGTCGCTCAAGGCCGAGCTCGTGGTGATCGCGGTCGAGGACTCGACGCGCTCGAAGGGGCTCGGCGCCTCGCTCGTGAAAGCGCTCGAGAAGAAGTTCGCCGCCGGCGGTGTCATGCGCTACAAGGTCACCTGCCACGAGGACATGACCCGCGCCAACGAGTTCTACCGCAAAAACGGCTTCACGATGACCGGCTGCTTCCCGCTCGCCGGCTTCATGTGGAACCTCTACGTGAAGGACGTTCAGGCTCCGAAGTAGTAGAATCCTTCCGCCTGCTGATTGCGTTCGGGGACCCGGTACCCTGGAGCGCGGGAGATTTCGCCATGAAGACCGGGACCCCCGTCCAGACGACCGCCGAGTTTTTCGCCTCGCTGCCCTCAGATCGCCGCGCCGACGTCACGAGCCTGCACGCGTTGGTCAGGCGCACCGCGCCGAAGCTCAAGCCGTGCATCCAGTCGGGGATGCTCGGCTACGGCAAGTACCACTACCGGTATCCTTCGGGGCGCGAGGGCGAGTGGTGCAAGCTCATGCTGGCCAGCCAGAAGAATTACATCTCCCTGTACGTCTGCGTGATGGACGGGAAGAAGTACCTGGCCGAGGGCTACAAGAAGAAGTTTCCGAAGGCCAGCATCGGCAAGAGCTGCGTCCGTTTCAAGCGGCTCGCCGATCTGGACGCGGCCGCGCTCAGCGAGCTCCTTGCCCGGGCCGCGAAGTCGCCGGCCATGGGCGAGAACTGAGCCATTTTCTCCCGGCGGGACCCGCATCGTGAAAATGATCGCCGACGCGGACGGCCAAGTGATCCAGCGCGTGACCGCCAGCGGCACACGCCGGCCGACCTGATATACTGCCCTCGTGCTCTCTCTCGTCCTCGCCGCGCTGCTGTCGCCGGCGCTGGGACACCCGGGCGGCCTCGACCCTCAGGGCTGCCACCAGGACCAGGCCACCGGCGAGCGGCATTGCCACCGCTCTACCGAGCCTGAGTCCTACTCCGCCCGCGTCGTACGGGTCAAAGACGGCGATACGTTGGTCGTCTTGCGCGACTCGAGGGAGGTGACGGTGCGGCTCTACGGCGCGGACGCTCCCGAGAGCAAGCAGAAACTGGGCTCGGCGGCGACGCGCTTCTCGTCGACGGCGGCCCTCGGCAAGCAGGTGTGGCTCACGATCCGCGCCAAGGACCGCTACGGCCGCACGGTGGCCGACGTCCGGCTGCCCGACGGCCGCCGGTTGGGGCTCGAGCTCGTGCTCGCGGGGATGGCGCGCTGGTATAGCCGCTACGCGCCGGAGGACAAGGACCTGGCCAAGGCCGAGGCGGAGGCGAGAGCCGCGCGGCGCGGGATGTGGAAGGAAGACGACCCGCAGGCCCCGTGGAGCTTCCGGTCTAACGCGCGAGCTTTTTGAGCGCGTCGCAGACGCGCCCGATCTCGCCGGCGGTGAGGGAAGGGAAGGACGGCACGCTCACCACGTTTAGCCCCACATCTTCGGAGACCGGCAGCTTGCCCGTCTGATAAAGCGGCATCACGCTGAAAGGATAGAAGCCGGGGCGCGACTCGATGCCGGCCTCGGCTAATTGCGCGATCACTTTGTCGCGGCCTTGGGGGTACGCTTTCTTATCGAGCTTCACCGCGACCGCCCAGACGTTGCCGTCGACTTCCTTCTCGTAGTATTGGGGCGTGACGCCTTTCATCGACGCGAACGCCGCGTAGTACGCCTTCGCCATCGCCTTCCGCTGCTTGAGGAAGCCGCCGACGCGCTCGAGCTGGGCGCAGCCGACGGCGCACTGCAGGTTGCTGAGACGGAAATTGAAGCCGGCGGCCTCGTGCCAGTAGCGCTTGGAGGGCCGCATGCCGTGCTCGCGGTAGAGCCGGAGCGTGTCGCCGATCTTCGGGTCGTCGGTCAAAACGAAGCCGCCCTCGCCGGTCGTGATCGTCTTGGTCGCTTGGAAGCTGAAGCAGCCGATCGTGCCGAAAGTGCCCGCGAGCTTTCCGTTGCGCTTGGAGAAGAGTCCCTCCGCGGTATCCTCGACGATCGGGATCGCATTGTGCGTATCGTTAACAACTACGCGTCCATGAGCTTCAATGTGGGCCCGACGCTGTTGAGCTGGATGGAAATGCACGCTCCCGATGTGTACGCCCTGATTCTGGAGGCCAATCGGGACAGCCGG
>JACRDR010000369.1 GCA_016212845.1 Elusimicrobiota bacterium | reverse complement strand
CCTGTCCAAGGAAGAGACGGTGGACCGCTGGGCGCGCTCCGCCTTCGCCCTCGTCGACCAGACCGTCTCGGATTACGGCCGGCGCAACTTCACCCACCTGTTCGTGGCCTTCGGCTGCACGGGCGGCCAGCACCGCTCGGTGTACTGCGCCGAGCGCCTGGCCAAGCACCTGCGCGACCAGGGCGTCTCCGTCACGACCGCCCACCGCGAGAAAAAGAACTGGCCCCAGGCATGAAGGCGATGATCCTGGCGGCGGGCGTGGGCTCGCGCCTGGCCCCGCTGACCGACGAGACGCCGAAGGCCCTGATCCCCGTGGGCGGCGTGCCCATGCTGGAGCGCGCGCTGCTCCGCCTCAAGGACGCCGGCGCGAAGTCCTTCGTCGTCAACGTCCACCATCACGCGCAAAAAACCGCCGACTTCTGCGCCGAGCTCTCCCGGCGCCACGGCGTGCCCGTCTCGGTCTCCCGCGAGGACGACCTTCTGCTCGACACCGGCGGCGCGCTCAAGAAGGCCGCCGCGCTCCTGCGCGGCCGCGAGCCGTTCTTCGTCCACAACGCCGACGTGCTGACCGACCTGGACCTGCGCGCGCTGTACGCCGCGCATCTCGAGTCGGGGGCGCTGGCCACCCTGTCCGTGCGCGAGCGCGAGAGCACCCGCGCCTATCTGTTCGACGCCAAAGGGCGCTTCGCCGGCCACGACGACCGCGGCGCGGGCCGCACGACCTGGGCCAAGTCCGCCGTGCCGGACGCCCAGCGCCTGTCCTTCGCCGGCATCCACGTGATCTCCCCCGCCCTGCTGGACATGATGGCGGAGGGCGGGGTCTTCTCGATCACGAAGACTTATCTGCGGCTGGCCGGCTCCGGCGCGGACCTGCGCGCCTTCCGCGCCGATCGCTGGGCCTGGCACGACATCGGCACCCCCGAGAAGCTGGCCGCCGCCGAGGCGTGGGCCGCCCAAAGCCGCTGACGCCCCGCACTTTTTCCCGCGCCGCCCGTAGGATGAGTGAGGCCCGCCGGGTCCTCGGGAGAACCCACATGAAGATCACGCTCGCCGCCGCCCTGCTGCTCGCCGCCGGATTCGCCGCCGCCCAGAACACGAACACCGCGCCGCCCGCCTCCGACGTCAAGCCGGCGGAGGTCCAGAAGCTCGATTCGGACATCAAGGCCGACCGGGAGAAGATCCACGAGGACAAGGCCGCCATCAAGCAGGACTGGACCGTCCAGGAGACCCAGCTCAAGGAGCTCCGCGCGCGGGAGAAGTCCGACCTCGCCGCGATCAAGGCCGACGGCGCGAAGTCCGCGGCCGACAAGAAGGCCGCGCTCGCGCAGGTCCGCGCCGACTACAAGGCCAAACGACAGGAGATCCGCGCCACGATGAAATCCGACCGGCGAGCCAAGCGCGCCGACATCAAGGCCGAACGCCAGGATATCCGGAAAGACCGGCAGGAACGCCGAGAGGTCAAGAAAGGCGGAAAATAAGGCCGGCGCCCCGCGGCTCTCGCCCGAGCCGCGGGGCTTCTTTTTTACCCGAAGATTCGGCGCCCCTCCGACTGATTGTGCGCCCGGCAGAGAAGACGGACGTTCGCCGGCTCGTCCGAGCGGCCGTCCAGGGCGAACGGAACGACGTGGTCCAGCTCGAGCCACGCGGTTTCGCCGCAGCGTACGCCCCCGGAGCCGATGAAGGCGCAGCGCCCCCCGTCGCGGCGCCAGACTTCGTCTTCCACCCGCTTGGGAATGCGGCGGCGATTCGATTCGTTCCTCGGCGCGCTCCTTCGTTTCGGCGCGAAACCGAGCCCGGGACGCTCCTGGGCCACCAACCGCCGCAGCGCCTCGCCGATAATCTCGTCCATGCCGCCAGCAGGAAACCGGTGCCGGAGCAGATCGCGGGCTTGCTCGAAATAACCCCGGACCGCTTCGCCGGCCGTGAAAGTGAAGACGACGCGCCTCTCAACCCCGAGCGCTTTCTCCTCGGGGACGGCGGCGATTTCCAGTTCGGGCAGAAACACAAATCCATTTTCCACGGCCGCCTTTTCAGTCGGCGCGGACGAGGGCCGATTCGCCGCCGGCGCGGCGGCGGGCTCGCACGGCTTAGACGGCGAGGGACGCGCGCGAATGCGGTCCCGCGGACCGGCGCAAGCCGGAGATATTTCGGCGGCCAGCCGTTCGATCTCGCGCGTGCTGCGCCGCGCCGCTTTGCGCAGCAGGCTCTCATGATTCGCGGAGGTGAGCAACGGTTGGAGCATGGCTACGCCGACGAGATGCAGTTCGCCTTCCGCCAACATTCGAAGAATCGAAGGGTAGTCCCGCGCCGCACGGGCGGCGCGAACCCGCCGCATCGCGTCGCATTCCGAATAACCGAGATGGCGCGTGAGGTACGAGAACACGGAGGAATAGCCTCGGTTCTGGCAGGCGGGACGGGAATCGAGCTCTCCGAGATGGACCAGGAGATCGACAAGACTCACGCGTTCCGTCCGCGCGAGGGCCTCTACGCGGCCGAACAACGCTTCGTCTGAAATAGAGCGAAGATCCACCCTACCATACGATTGACCAGGCGGAAATGTTCCCAGAGACGGCGACTTCGTGAACGAAAAGTCTATTTTTTTGCGTCATTTCTCTGCATTTCACTTCCAACGCTGAAAGTGAAATACAGAAAAATGCCGCGATTCGCAGGATATTTATCTTTCGAAGTCGCCGTCGACGGTCAGCGCGCCGGAATAGGGGATGCGGCGCCGTCGGGACCCACGGACTCCATGTCGACCGCAGCCGCGGTCTTCATCTGCGCGGGATGGGAGAAGCGCAGGATCGCGCCCGCGTGCGCGCCGGCCTCCGGCGCCATGCCGCCGTCGATCTTGACCAGGCGCCGGCCGTCCAGCGCGCCGATCTGGTTCGGGAAGCCGTAGGCCTTCGGCTGATGGCCCTGCACCAGGCCGTACATCCCGTCGACCGAAAGCCGGGATTCCAACGAGGCGCGCGCGGCCGGGTCCTTCCACCAGTCCTTCGCCTCGAGGATCGAATCGGAGTCCGACAGCAGCGGATCGCCGTACGATCCCGCGCCGAGGGCCGCCGCCGCCGCGGCCTTGAAATCGCCCCACGACGGTCCCGGATACAGGCCCGCGTGGCAGAACAGCCAGCGCCCGACCCGCGCGGCGAGAGGCTCCGACAGCAGGAACTTCCCGTACGGCTTCGCCGGATCGGTGAGATCGCTCACGGGAACGCCTTTCGCCTGGAGCTCGGCGTACAGCTCGGCCGCCTTGCGCGAGTCGTTCGGCGCGGAGAGAAACTCCGCCTCGTGATTTCCGAGAAGATGCACGACTCGCCCGCCCGCGGCCGCGGCCTGCGGCGCCAGCGCCATCCACGCGTCCAGAACCTCCAGGCTCTGCGGCCCCTTGTCGATCGAGTCGCCGACCACGATCAATAAAGTATTGCCCGCGGCCCAGCGCCCGTCGGACCCGACCACCCCGGCGCCCGTCAGCAGGACGTCCAGCGCCGGGCGCATGCCGTGCACGTCGCTGATCGCCAGCACTTGAGAGTAGGCCGACGGGTCGGCGATCTCGACGACCCCGGGATTGGCCGCCCGCGCGAGGGTCGCCCCGAACAGCAGCGCGGCGAAAGCGGCGGCGCAGGCGAGGCGTCTCATGAAGACTAGAATACCGGTATTTCCGGCGGGGTCAACCCCATCCTTGGTACAATGTCCCATCGTGGAAGACAAAGAGAAGCCGGCCCCGGCCGACGACGAGACGGGCGTCTACGTCCCCCCGCCCAAGCCCAAGGGCCGTCCCGCCTCCCACGACCTGCCCATCCCCTGGGTGCGCGTGCGCTCCGCCGCGTCGGGCCACCAGCTCTATAAAAGGATGCTGGGTGAGGTGGACCCGAAGGCGCGCCCAGGAGACATGGTCGCCGTGTACGACCGCAGCGACGCGCCGTACGGCGTGGCGCTGTACAATCCGCGCAGCCTGATCGCCCTGCGCCTGCTCACGCGCGGCATCGGCAAGTTCGACGCGGACGCGTTCTTCGCGGACCGTCTCGGCGCCGCGGTCGAGTTTCGCCGCAAGACGCTGGGACTGGACGCGGCCACCGACGCCTACCGCCTCGTCCACGACCACGGCGACGGCCTGCCGGGCCT
>JACRDR010000366.1 GCA_016212845.1 Elusimicrobiota bacterium | reverse complement strand
TCTTCAATTACGAGGGCTACGAGCCGGTGCCGACGCTCGCGGCGACCCAGCCGCTCTTTTGGCCGCTCCCCGTCCGCGTGTGGCCGCTCGCGCCGGTCTTCGCCTCCTCGCCGATCCCGGCCGATCCGAGGCTCTGGTTCACTCCGCTCTTGGCGCGCATCCTCGGCGTCGAGCTGCTCTGCGGCGCGCTGGTCCTCTTCGCCGCGTGGCGGCTGCCCGCGCGCGAGCGCGCCGGCGCCCCCGCGGGCGTCGGGGCCGAGTCCTGATCCTCGCGGCTCTGGCGACGCTGGCCGCGCTGGCCATGCCGGCCCTCGCCGAGCCGCTCCTCCCGCCGCCCACCGGCTACGCCCGCGCCGACGACGTTCGCCCGCCGGTCCTGGCGCAGTTCTCCAAGACGCTTTGGGACGGCGAGGTCTCCTTCACGGTGGAGCGCCACGAGCGGAAAGACGGCGACCCCACGCTCGAGAGCTTCGTCCGCCAGCTCGGCGCGCCCGCCGGCCCGACCCGCCGCAAGGCGAAGGGGAAAGTCTTCGCCCTCTACGAGGAGATTCCCATCGAGACCGTGCTGCGCCGCCTGCCCGAGCAGGATCCCTACGCCCAGTCGCTCGGCGCGGCGGTCCCGCCGCCGCGTTTGAGCTTCCTCGAGAGCCGGCGCTTTCATCCGGGCGGAGAAGCGTACCGCCTCTACCGCTGCCGCGAGCGCGGCGCGTGGAGCCGGCTCAACGCGTACCGCGACGCCGTCGAGCTCGGCCGCGGCGCCGAGTTCGCGCGGCGGCTGGAGGCCGACGGCCTCATGCCCGTCTGCTTCGGCAACGGCATCTGGAACCGCATGCAGCGCGGCGAGGCGATCGAGGAGATACCCAAGCCCTCCGGCTACCGCCTGCGCATCATGGCCCGCGACGAGTGGGCGACCGGCGCGGTGCGCCGGCCCGAGCTCGAGACGGTCTGGATCCACGATTCCCCGGACGCGATCTGGGCGGTGCGCTGCCGCGTCCCCGAGCGCGCGCACAAGAAGTACCGGGGGGACTTCCTGTCCTTCCTCGCCGGCCTCTCTTTGCCCTAGCCCTCGACGAGAGAGGGAACTTTTTCGCGGCTCATTCGTATATATGGGTAGGGATTATTTTCCCCTTGACTGACATAGCATATACGCTATACTACTCGTGAGCCGGTTCAAGATATACTTTTACAGGACGCGGAACGGACGATGCCAAGCTTGCGATTACGCGCACGCGATGGAGGTACATCATCAGGCGAAGGCCAAGCGATGGTTCTTGGCCCTCGCCGAGTTCGGCCCGGTGGTGACGAACGCATTTCTCAAGAAATCGGACCCAGTGCCGCCGGCCGAGATCGAGCGCGCTCTGGCCGCGCTCTCCGATTGGCGGGCGCGAGGAGGGGACCGTGAAGCGTGAAAAGCCCGGAGTGCCGCTGGACGAGGTGTTCTCACCGGCGGAAAAGAGTCCGGGCTGGGACGCGGCGTACAAGCGCGCCGGTCTCGAGGTGCGTCTCGCGGTGCAGATCGCCTCGGCCCGCGCGCGCGCCCGCATGACGCAAAAAGAGCTCGCCCGCGCGGTCGGGACCACCCAGTCTGTGATCTCGAGGATCGAGCGCGCGGAGCAAAACCTCACCCTCGCCACTCTCGAGAAGCTCGCCAAGGCGCTCGACGCCGACCTCTCCGTCGGCCTGCGCCCCCGCTCAACAACCTAGGCCTCAAGTCCTATGATCCGGCGCCCCGCAGGTCCCTAACCGCGTCAACCCCTCCGGAACCATACTGCCCGCATGGCCATCCGCAAGCCGTCGGCGATCCGCCCGCTCGCGATCGTGCTCGCGATGACCGCCTTGGCCCTGCTCCTGCGCCGCCCCGGCGAGCGCGAGGAGGACCGACTTCTCACCGCGGTCGACGCCGCGGCCTCGTTCGGCGGCGCCTTCGAACTGCCGCAGGACGCGGGGGCCCTGCCGTCCGCGCAGCGCAAGGAGCTCCGCGACTCGGTCGGCCCTCCCGCGCCGGCCGAGGCGATGAAGCTCCGCCCGATGCAGGCCGATTGGAACGCGATCTGGGGCGCGGGGTTCTCGCCGCTCACCGTCGCCCGCATGGAAGCCTCCGGCCGCGTGCAGGTGGCGCACGGCGACTCGTGGACGCCGCCCCGCCTCGAGCCCGAGCCGGCCTCGGCGCTTCGCGCGGCGAAGGCCCGGAAGGCGGCCGCCGACGCGGCCGCGGCGGCGGCGCATCAACCGCCGTCTTTGCGCGGCCGCGCGTCGAAGAACCGCGGAGCCGCGCCGGCGCCCTCGGCGGCGCCTGCGGAGATCGACGAAGACGCGCTCGACGCCGGGGACGAGGAGGACGCCGGCTCCGCGACGCCGGAGAGCTTCGTCCGCCCGGACGGACGACTGGGCTCGCGGATTCTGTCGTGGTTTCGCGCCGCCGAGGCCAAGCGCAAGGAGCGCGTGCGCCAAGCGGTCGCCCGCTTGCGCAAGACGCTCAAGGCGCTCCTCGGCCGCGGCATCCTCCGCCCGCCGCAGGGCAACCCGAAGCCGCCGAGCTTCGCC
>JACRDR010000364.1 GCA_016212845.1 Elusimicrobiota bacterium | reverse complement strand
GCGGCACTCCCGCCGTCTCCTTCACGTAGCGGATGTCCTCGAGAACGGTCGTGACCTCGCCGCCGCCCGAGTTGGGGGCGACGTAGGTCGGGCTCGTTCCCCCGGCGGCGGGCGCGACGTCGATCTCGAGCGGCGGGGTGGCGGCGCTGACGTAGGCGCGCTTGGAGGGATCGAAGTAGGCGAAGGGGATCGCCGGGATCGTGAGCGTGCCGGAGACCCGGGGGACGAGCACCGTGCGGAAGACCTTCGAGCCCTTCACCGCGTCGCCGGCCCGGCTCAGGTTCAGCGAACTGACCGTTTCGTAGGCGCGGAACGACGGGCTGTCCGGGAGCTTGATCGTGCCGAGCGCCTTCAGGTTTCCCGTGCCCTCGACGGTGACGGTGAGGTTCAGGGCGTCGCCGACCTTCACCGATTTCTTGTCGAGCGCGCCGCTGATGCGGAACTGGCCGACGGCGCCGGCGAAGGAGGCGGGCTTGCCCTCGGGCAGCGGCTCGGCGTTCACGACGATCGCGTCGGTGCGGAGATCGCGCGTCTGCGCGGCCAGCAAGCCCTGCGAGAAGAACTTCTGGAAGAAGTCGGGCGCGAAGGGGTCGACCGCGACGCCCGCCTGCACCTGCGCCTGGATGGCGGCGGGCCCGACCGTGAGCTTGCCCGACTGGGCCGGGAAGAGCGCCGTCTTGATCTCCGAATATTGGTACTGCCGGTTGTGCGCGCGCACCTGCCCGTGCTGCGGCGCGCCGAGGTCCTCGGGGATGAAGCCGTTGAGGGAAGGCGGCGTGTAGGAGGGGTTGCCGAGGAGCGGGACCGCGGTGTGAAAGCGCACGGTCAAGGTCACCTGCTCGTTGACGAACGCCTTGGGCTTGTCGACGGTTGCGGTGACGAACACGTCGGGGCCGCCGGGCGCCTGCTGCGGGCGCTGCCGTCCGCCCTGCGGGCCCGCCGGCGGCTGCGGCTGGGCGGGAGGCGCTTCGTTCGGGCGCGTGACCTGGATCGGGATCGGGTTCGTCTCGTAGCGGCGGCCGTCGACGTTGATCGAGATCGCGCCGATCTGGCTCTTGCCGACGAAGCGGGGCTGGAGCGTGAACTGGTAGGTGACCACGCTCTGCACCTGGCCGCCGCCCATCGAGATTTCCTGGTTGCGCCCGGAGTTGTAGACCTGGAAGTTCGGGATCGCGGGGAGCTCGGGCTCCGGCAGGTCGGCGCGCAGGCCCGCCACGGTGACGGTCAGGACGATCTGCCCGTCGAGCGAGACCGCCTGGCGGTCGACCTCGGCGTTGATCTGCACCGGCGGCTGCTGGGCGAGCGCCGGCAGCGCGAACGCGAGAAGGGCGAGCGCGAGCTTCACCAGTCGGTCTCCTCTTGCAGGGGCTTCGAGTTCTTCTGCTGGGCCTGCTGCTGGCGCATCGTGGCTTTTTCCTTCTCCTTCACCGCCTGCAGGATGCGCTCGGCGTCCTCCTGCGACATCTCCCCCGCCTTCGGGCGCGGCTTCGGGTTCGGCGGCTGCTTCTTGTCCTTGTCGTCCTTCTTGTCCTGCTTGTCGTCCTTCTTATCCTGCTTCGGCGGAGGGTTCTTCTTCGCCTTGAGCGCCTGCACGAGGTTGAAGCGGCAGTCCTCATCCGCAGGATCGAGCAGGAGGCAGCGGCGATACGCCTCGGCGGCCTCCGGATACTTCTCCTGCTTGAAGCGCGTGTTGCCGAGGTTGTAGAAGGAGCTCGGCGCGACTTTCTTCGGGGTGGCCGGCGACTCGGCGACCTTGGTGAAGTTCTCCGCGGCCTCGTCGAAGTTTTCCCGCTTGTAGTCCGCCGCGCCGGAGTTGAAGGCCGGGCGGGAATCCTGCGGCGACCGCTTCCCGGCGTCGGCGTAGAGCGCCGCCGCCTTGTCGAAGTCGCCCTTCGCGTAGTTCCGGTTTCCGCTCCACAAGTCGACGGAGGTCGGCGCGCCGCAGCCCGTGAGGAACGCGGCGAGTACGGCCAGGGCCCCGGCGCCGAGGGAGGCGGGGCGCTTGCGGCGGTCGGACGCCGGCGGCGGCGCTTCCGGTCTGGGACGTTCGGCGATCAGGAGCTCCGCGCAGAGGAGCAGAATCGCGAAAAACAAAGGCAGCCGGTATCGGTTCTTGAACTGGTTCGAGGCGCCGGCCTGGATGCGCGAACGGTCGAGCTCCGAAAGATGCTTGATGATCGCGGCGGTCTCGGTCTCGGCGGGCGAGGCGCGGTAATAGGCGCCCTGCGCGGCGGCGGCGAGCCGGATCAGCGCCTGCTCGGCGAGACGGCTGACCACGGTCTCGCCGCTCTTGTCCTTCACGTAGCCGGTGATCGTCCCCGAAGGGTCTCGCTGGGGGATCGGCCCCCCCTCGGGCGTGCCCACGCCGACGACGAACAGCCGCACGCCCGCCTTGAGCGCGGCCTGCGCCTCCCCGAGCGGGTCGCCTTTGCGGTCTTCTCCGTCCGTGAGCAGCACGACCGCCTTCTGACCGGGGTAGCGGCCGAGGATCTTCGACGAGAGCGCGAGCACGTCGCCGATGGCGGTGCCCTGCTGCGGGATCATGCCGACTTCCACCCGGTCGAGCATGGACTTGGCGGCGTCGATGTCGGTGGTGAGAGGGCAGACGAGATGCGCCTTGCCGGCGAAGGCCAGCACGCCGACGCGCTGGCCTTTGAGCCCGTCGACGAGGGCCTGCATCTCGCTCTTGGCTTTGTCGATGCGGCTCGAAGGCGCGTCCTCGGCCAGCATGGACCGGGAGGTGTCGATCGCGATGAGGACCTGAATGCCCGTCGCCTCCGACGTGACGAGCTCGATCCCCCACTGCGGACCGGCGAGCGCGACCAGGACGAGGGCGGTCCCGGCCGCGAACAGGGCGGTCTTCCAGGTCCGGCGCTCCGCGGCGCCGGCCGGGGTGAGGCGCGCGAGCGTCTCCGGCCGGCCGAACGCGTCGATGAGGCTCGCGCTCCGCGCGGCGGCGAAGCGCACGAGGGCCTCGGCGAGCAAGAGCCATGCCGCCGTCCACGCCAGCCACATCGGGCTTCTGAACAGGTCCATGGTTACGGGATGCGCAAGAGCAGGGTCCGGGTCAGCGCCAGTTCCGCCGTCAGCAAAAAGAGCGCCGGCACGAGCAGCCACGCGTACAGGTCCTTGTAGGACACCGATTTCGGACGCTCGATCGGCGCTTTTTCCATCTGGTCGATCTCGGCGTAGATCTGGGAGAGCTCCTTGAAGCTCGTCGCGCGGAAGTATTTGCCGCCCGTCGCTTCGGCCACCTGCGTGAGCGTGACCTCGTCGATGTCGTCGGAGATGCGGGCCATCACTCGGCCGTGCAGGGGATCGTCGATCGGGATCATCGTGTCGCCGCGCTTGCCCGTGCCGATCGCGTAGATCTTGATGCCGTAGGAAGCGGCGGCCTTGGCGGCGGTCAGCGGGTCGATCATGCCCGCGTTGGAGCGGCCGTCGGTGAGCAGGATGAGCACCTTCGACGGCGCGCGGCCGCCCCGGAGGTGGTTGACCCCCGCCGCGATGCCGTCGCCGATCGCGGTGCCCTCGACGCCGGTCATGCCCGCGTCCATGTCGGCGATGACGTCCTGCAGGGCGTCGTAGTCGAGCGTCAGCGGGCAGGAGAGCACCGCCGCGCCGCCGAAGTTCACGAGGCCGATGCGGTCGGTCACGCGGCCGCCTACGAATCGCTTGGCGGTCTCCTTGGCGGCCGTCATCCGGTCCATCGGGTCGAAGTCGAGCGCGCGCATCGAGGTCGAGGTGTCGAGCGAGAGGACGATGTCGATGCCCTCGGTGAGGCCCGCCGCCTGCCGGCGGATCGCTTGGGGACGCGCCATGGCCGCGGCGCACAAGACGAGCGCGGCCGCGCGCAGGGCGTACGGCAGCGCTCGGGCGAGGAACGACGAGAGCCGGGGCGAGAGGTCCCGCAGCGAGGCGCTGTCGGGCATGGGCCAGGCCGCGCGGCGCCGCTCGAGCAGGCGGTACGCTCCCGCCGCCGCCGCCAATACCAATGGCACGAGGAGCAGCCACGACGGGTGCTTCCAGGTCATTGGACCTCGGCGGGGGTCTGGAGGAGGCGGACGACCGCGGCGGTGAACCGCGTCTTGTCGAACGGCTTGAGCATCACTTCCTGAGCCCCGAGGGTTTTGGCTTTTTCGGCGGCGTCCTGGTAGCCGGTCAGCACGAGGACGGGGATGTTCTGCTTGCCGGGCAGGCGCTTGAGGCGCTCGAGCACGTCGAAGCCGTTCATGCCCTGCATCATGATGTCGAGCACCATCAGGTGCGGATGGTGGTGCGTGAGATACTCGAGCGCCTCGAACCCGTTGTGCGCGGCGGCGATGTGCAGGTTCGGCGAGAAATTCTGGAGAAAAATCCGGATGAGGTCGACGATGTCGGGGTTGTCCTCGACGATGAGCACGCGCTTTTTCACGAGGCGGATCTGCTGCTCGATCGTGACCTCGGGGGCGTTCGGCGAGGAGAGCGGGAGGCTGACGCACGCCGAGGTGCCCTTGCCCCCCTCGTTGCGCAGCCAGATGCGTCCGCCGTGCAGCTCGACGATCTGCCGCGAGAGGGCGAGGCCGAGGCCGAGGCCCTGGTGCTCTCTAGTGATGCCCTGGCTCGCCTGCGAGAACTCCTCGAAGACGTGCGGCAGCTTCTCGTTCGGGATGCCGGGGCCCTCGTCGCGCACGACGATGAGGGCTTCCTCCCCCTCGGTCGTCAGGCTGATCGCGAGGGTGCCTTTCGCCGGGCTGAACTTGACCGCGTTGGAGAACAGGTTGTCGAGCACCTCGGGCAGGCGCTCTCGGTCCGCGCGCACCCAAACCTCGGCGGCCGGCACGTCGGTCGACAGGCGCAGGGTCTTGCGGGCGGCGGCGCTCAGGAAGCGCGACTGCGCGGTCTCGACCACGCCGCGCAGGTCGATCGGCTCGAGCAGCATGCGGTCGGTCCCTTCGGACGCGGCCTTGAGCTCGAGGAGCTGGTTGATGACGCCGAGCAGGTGCGTGCCGCGCTCTTCGATGGAGTGCAGGGCCTGCTTCTGCTGGTCGTTGACCGAGCCGATCTTCGCGTCGATTAAGGTGCGCGTGTAGCCGAGGATGATCGTCAGCGGCGTGCGCAGCTCGTGCGAGACGTTCGCGATGAAGTCGTCCTTGAGGAGATTTACCTTGCGGAGCTGGTTGAACTGCTGGTGCAGGTTCCGCTTCGCCATGACGCGGCGGAGCAGATGCTTCATGTTGATGAGCCGGAGGTCCTTGTCGACGAGGTAATCGAGCGCGCCCTTCTGCAGAGCGTCGACGGTCACCGGGTCCTCGCCGGACGGCGTCATGAACAGCACCGTCGTGCGCGGGAAGCGCTGCATGATCTGCTCGAGCAGCTCGATGCCGGGCTTGTCCTTGGTGTCGTGGCTCAGGAAGACCAGGTCGTAGAAGACCTGCTCCATCATCTCGACGCCTTGATGGCCGTCGGGGCTGAGTTGGATGAAGACTTCCCAGTCCGTGATCTCGGAAAGCTTCTCGCGCAGGACGAGACGATTGTCCGCCTGCGGGTCGACGATCAGGATGTGAAGCCTGGGCTTGGTCGAGCCGGCCATCGCGAGGAATATACTACAAAAAGAGCTACGAAATTATTGCGGTTTTCGAGGACGCGTACTCGAGCATCAGCCGCTCGATCCGGTCGATATCCGCCTCGCGGATCTCCCAGAGCGGCGTCTTGTCGAGGTCCTTCTGGATGGCCCGGGTGAGCTCGTGGTCCAAAAACGGCGTGACCTCCCCCCGCTGATACTCCCGCTCCTTCTCTCCGTAGAGGCCGAGGAAGGTGCGGTCCTTGAAAAAGCTCTGCCGGTCCTGCCTCTTCACGAGCTCGAGCGACTTCTTGGAAAACGTCCGTTGGACGAACTCGAAAAAGAGCCCGCTCGGCTTGCCGCCGGGGACGTACAGCTCGCCGGAAAATACCTGGAGCAGGTCCTCGTCGTCCTCGTGCATGATGGGAGTGATGAAGTTGGCGCCTCGCGCCTTGGCGTGCTCGTAGAACGCGAAGAGGTCGGGGGTGCGGAGCGCGACGTGCTGGAAGTGCGCTCCCGCGTCGTGAGACCGCAGCATCTCGCGAACGTGCGAGCGCTGGTCGGCCGGCTCGGTCGGCTGCACGACGGCGAGCATCGTGCGCGCCATCTTCACGCCCTTTTCCTTGTAGGCGTCGCCCGCGTCGATCGCGAAGGTGAGCGAGGACTCGGATTTCGCGCCGGGCCACTTCT
>JACRDR010000361.1 GCA_016212845.1 Elusimicrobiota bacterium | reverse complement strand
TCCTCGGCGCTCATGAGCGAGTCGATCTACGTCGCCTGCCTCGTCGCGGGCGTCTGGCAGCTGTGGCGGAGCGTCTCCGGCGGGAGCCCGCTCAACGCGGCCGCCGCGGGCGCGTGGCTCGGCGTCGGCGCGCTGGCGCGCCCCGAGGGCGCCTACGTCTGGGGCGTGATCCTGACGGCGGCGCTAGCCGCCGTCCTGCTCGGACGATGGCCGGCGAAGCGTTGGGCGGTGACCGTCGCCTGCTGGGCGCTGCCGCTCGTCTTGTGGTGCGCGCATCAGAGGTCGACGCTCGGCCGCTTCGCGCTCGACTCGCACGGCGGCGTCACGCTGCTCCACGGCACGATGTTCTTCGAGCAGAATGAGCAGGACACGGCGGTCGCGATGGCGGCGATGGAAAAAGAGCCGTGGTACCAGGAGGCTTCGAGGCTCCCCCCCTTCGAGCGCGACGACGCCCTGCGCGCGCGAGCCTTCGCGTTCATGAAGGAAAACCCCGGGACCACGCTCAAGCAGTGGAGCTCGAAATTCGTCTCGTTCTGGCGCTTCTACCCCAGGATCGACAAGACGTTCAACGAGAACGCCTCCTCGGATCCCTCCGCGGGCGCGAGCCGCAAGCTCCTCGCGGCGGCGAGCCTCGCCTTCGAGCCGTGGCTCATCGTCTTAGGCTGGCTCGGCCTGCTCGCGCTGCTTAGGCGCGAACCGAGATTCTGGCCCCTGCCGCTGTTCATCCTCGGGACGATGGGCATCCACATGATCTCGGTGAGCCAGATGCGCTACCGGCTTCCGGCGATGCCTTGGCTCGTGCTCGGCGCCTGCTGGCTGATCAGCGAAAGCGCCGCCTTCCGCAGCCTCTCGCGCGACTCCGCGTCGAGCCCTTCCGGGTCGAAGCGGTAGCGCGCGTGCAGCGCGGCCGCCGCGCGCAAGAGCGCCGCGTCGACGCCGCCCGCCTTCGTCACCCGGTCGACCCACGCGGCGTTCGTCTCCCAGTCCTGGCGGCCTAGGCCGCGCGCGGCCAGCGTCCGCTCGACGCCGTACCACTCGGAGTCGGCGCCGCGGACCGGGCCCGCGCCCCGGCCCTTGAGCTTGGCCGCGACGGCGGGAGCGGTCGCGCCGCGGAGAAGCCGCCAGACGAGGAACGCGAACAGGAGCGCAACCGCGGCCCAAGCGAGCGGGCCGCGCTCGCCTTCCGGCCCCCACCACCACCGCGAGACCCTGAAGGAAAACCACGCGAGGCCGTCGAGCATCGGCCTAAACGCGCTCGCGCCGCTCGCCTCCACGTCTTCCCAGCCCGCCGGCGTCGTGTCGACCTCGAGCCATTTCTTGCCGGTCCAGGCGAGCGCCCACGCGTGGGCGTGGCGGCCTCTAGCGACCCAGGCGTTCTCGAGGCGGCTGAACTCCTGGACGGAGAAGCCGGTGACGTAGCGCGCGGGCACGCCCGCCGCGCGCAACAGCAGGACCGTCGACGTTGCGAAATGCTCGCAGTGGCCGGTGCGCGTCTTGAAAACGAACTCCTCGAGCGGATCGGCCTTCGGGTCGCGCGCCTCCCGGTAGGTGGAGTACGCGAAGCCGCGTCCGAAGAAGACGCGCACGCGGCCGATCGTCTCCGACGGCTTCCTCGGCTCGAGCTTCAGCTCGTGGGCGAGCTTCTTGAAGCTCGCGCCGTGCCAGTTCGGCAGGAAGAGGTCGTCGGCGTCGGGGGCCCCGTCGGCGGCGCGGCTCGCGGTGTAGTGCGCATCGTAAACGACGACCGGCGGGACGTCGTCGGCGCGCAGCGCGCCGAGGCGGCTGCGCCCGACGAGCGCGGCGGAGAGATTCTCGATCCGGAAGGCGCCCGGCGGCAGCGGCAGCAGCCCCGTGCCTCCCGGCATCGACGTCGACAGCGTCGCGCGCCGCGCGCCGCGGCGCGGCGGCGCCAGGTCCCAGCCGGGGCCGTAGCGCCCGATCGCGATCATGGGCGAGTGCCTCGCCTCCCACCGCAGCCCCGCGAAGCGGTTGTAGACCGCGACCCGCAGCAGAGGCGGAGGGGCGCCCTCGGTCGTGAGCCGGACGACGATATCGTCGGACTGCTGCAGCTCGCCGATGTGTCCGAGCGCGGTGGTCGTGCGGTTGGCGTCGGCCTCGGGCCTCGAGACGCCGAACACGAACTCCGCCGCGCGGCGCTCGAGCGCGGCCTGCAGTTGGTTCAGGCCGAGCTGCCCCGCCCAGCCGAGCGCCGCCGCCGAAACGAAGAGCGCGGCCCACGCGACACCGGAGGCGCCCGCGGGACGCCGGCCCCACAGCGCCGCGCCCGTCAACGTCACGACCGCCGCGTAAAACGCCGGCGTGCGCACGTTCGCCGCGCCCGCCGCCAGCAGGCACAGCACGAAGAAGCCCGCGGCGAGATCGATGGAAAGCTTGGACCAGTCGTGGTCGGAGCGCCGGAGGAACACGAAAAGGGCGCTCAGGTGAATCCGGCCCTCGACGCTGTACGCCTGCGCGACGACGAGCGGGGCGAAGACGACCGGCTGCCAGATCGACAGCTTGAGGAACGCCCGGCTCGGGTCGCTCGTGGCGTACGCGTAGACCGCCATCGCCAGAAAGAGCACCGCCGAGAGGTCGGAGATGCGCCCGAAGTGCTCGGGCAGGATCGTCCAGCGCGTGCCGACCCAGCGGCGGCCCTCGATCGCGAGCGCGAGCAGCGCGCCGACCATGAGCAGCCCCGACTGCCAGCCCCAAAACAGCAGCGCGCCGCCGAGCACGCCCGCGGAGAGGTTCATCGCAGCGCCGCCAGCCCCTCGGCGATCTTGCCCCCCTCCACCGACAGGACGCCCGGCTCGCGCTCCTCGCGCGCGCCCCGAGGCCGCACGACCAGCGCGGTCACCGGCAGGCCCGAGGCGCGCAGACGGCGCACGAGCGCGCGGCGCTCGTCGTCGAGCGCGAGGAGGACGAGGATGCAGCCGGACAGCTGCTCGCGACGGCGCAGCACGGAGGCGGCCAGCCGGTCGAAGGAACTGCCGGAGCACGGGTTCACGGTGGCGAGCACCTCGAGCAGGCGGTCGGCGCCGCCCTGGCCCCGGCCCGCGGTCACGCAGAACGCCTCGCCGCCGACGAAGAGCAGGTCGAGCAGCGAGTCCTGCGTCAGCGTCGAACAGGCGAAGGAAGCCGCGACCGAGACCGCCTCCTCGAACACCTCGCCCGGGGCGCCGAAAGTGTCGAGCGCGAGGGCGTGGCGGACGAAGTACTCGTCTTGATTCTCTTTGATGATTGGGCGGCCGGTCTTGGCCCAGCTGCGCCAGTGGATGCGGCGCGGCGGATCGCCCGGACGGTAGTCCCGCAGGCCGACGAACTCCTGCGACTCGCCGACGGAGGCGGCGAGCGCGACGCCGCCGGGCTGGTACCGCCGCGACCCCTCGAGCGCGAGCCGCGGCACCGGGTAGCGCTTCGGCAGCACGAGGATCGACTCCGGCATCACTCGCGCCGTGAGCCCGCGCGCCAGACCGAGCGGCTCCGGCTCGGCGACGACCGCGGCTTCGAGCGAGAGGCGTCCTCGCACTCGAGGCTTGAGCCCGGCGTCGACGACCGCCTCGCCGCCGGGCGCGAGGTCGGGCACCGCCGACTCCTCGGTGCCGGCGGTCTTGATCTCGACGAGCCGCCGCCAGCGGCTGTAGCCGAGGAAACGGTCGAGCCAGACGAACCGGGCGTCCGGCGGGTCTTCCGCGGCGTGAAACGCCTCGTAGCTCGGGCGCGGGTCGGCGAGCTCTTCGCGAACGATCAGTCCTTGGAGCGGACGGCCGCCCGTGTTCTCGACGGCGATGCCGTAGCGTATCGTCTCGCCGGCGGTCGCGAAGCGCGGCAGGCGGCGGGACAGCTTCACCTTCGGCGGCCTCAGCCTGGCGCACGCCCAGGCGAGAAGCAGTAGCGACGCCAGGAACGTGAAGCCCTGGTACGCCATGCTCTGGTTCGTGTCGACGCCCCAGACCGCGGAGGCGAGGAGCCCGGCGAGCGCGGTCTGGCCGACGGGAGTGAAGCGGCGCCGCACCCACGGGAAGAAACGTCCGCCCCCGCGGAGGAAAAAGTGGACGAGCCGGTCGTTCACCGGCGGCTCCTCAGGCGGGCGCCGGGAGTCCTTTTAGGATCTCGGCGACGAGCCCCGCGGCGGTGAGGCCGGAGAAGCGCGCCTCCGGCTCGAGCATGAGGCGGTGGGCGACGACCGGGACCGCCATCTCCTGCACCTGCTCGGGCCCGACGAACGGCTGGCCGTCGATGAGCGCGGCGGCCTGGGCCATTTTCATGAGCGAAAGGGACGCGCGAGGGCTGGCGCCGAGCAGCACGCGCGGGAGCCCGCGCGTCCGGCGCACGATCTCGACGACGTAGCGCTTGATCTCCACGGAGATGCGCACCTCGCGCACGGCGCGGCGGAGCGCGAGCACGTCGGCGACCGTCGCGCAGGTCTTCACCGCGTCGAGCGGATGGCCCTGCTCCTGGTCGGAGAGGATCTCCACCTCGACCTCGGGATCGACGTAGCCCGGGCTGAACTGCGCCATGAAGCGGTCCATCTGCGCCTCGGGCAGCGGGTAGGTGCCGTGGTACTCGACCGGGTTCTGCGTCGAGATGACGAAGAAGAGCTCCGGCAGCTTGTACGTCTTGCCGTCGACGGTGACCTGGCTCTCGGCCATCGCCTCGAGCAGCGCCGACTGCGTGCGGGGCGACGCGCGGTTGATCTCGTCGGCGAGCAGGACGTTCGTGAAGACCGGACCCTCGTGAAACTCGAAGCGCTGTTCCTTTTGATCGAACACCGACACGCCGAGGATGTCGGAGGGCAAAAGGTCGGGCGTGAACTGCACCCGGTGAAAGCGCGCGCCCAGCGATTTGGCGAGCGTCTTGGCCAGAGTCGTCTTGCCGGTGCCGGGCTTGTCCTCCAGCAGGACGTGGCCGCCCGCGGCGAAGGCGGCGAGCAAGCCGCGCACCGCCGCCTCCTGGCCCTTCATGACGCCGCCGATGGAATCGGCGAGCTTGAGCACGACTTCGCGGGCGGAGACCTCCGTGGAGGGCATCTCCCCCAGTAGAAGGGGAAGCGGGCCCGGGTGCCAGTCGGGTACAATGTTCGGGATGCGGATGGTTTTATCTACGTTTTTCGCGGCCCTGGCTCTCGGCGCCCCCACGGAGGCGCCGAAGCCTCAGCCGCTTTTGCCCGACAGCCTGATCGTCACCTACTACGGCAACCCGCTGTCGAAGCGCATGGGCATCCTCGGCGAGATCGCGCCGCAGAAGATGATGGACCGCCTCGCCGAGGAGGCCGCCCGCTGGAAGCAGGCGGACCCCTCGTCCAAAGTGCGCCCCGGCTTGGAGCTGGTCGCAGTCGTCGCCTCGGATAAGCCCGGCCGCGACGGCCTCTATAGAACGCGAATGGACTCCGAGCTCGTCGATCGAGTCATCGGATGGGCGCGCAAACGCAAGTGGCTATCCATCCTGGACGTCCAGGTCGGCCGCGGGAAAGTGATCGACGAGATCGAGTTCCTGCGCCCGTGGCTCGAGAAGCCGGACGTCCACCTCGCGCTCGACCCCGAGTTCGACATGAAGAAGGGCCTGAGGCCCGGCCAGCGGATCGGCTCCTCCGACGCCGAGGACGTCAACATCGCGATCATCAAGCTCGCCGAGCTCGTGGAGAAGAAGGGGCTGCCGCCGAAGCTGCTCCTCGTCCACCGCTTCACCGACGACATGCTCAAGCGCTACGACAAGATCCGGCTCGATCCCCGGGTACAGGTCGTCATCGTGATGGACGGCTACGGCGCGCCCGCCTCCAAGCGGCACATCTATCGCCGCGAGATCACGCGCGAGCCGGTCGAGCACGCCGGGATCAAGCTCTTCTACAAGAACGACAGGCCCATGATGTCGACGAAGCAGGTGCTCGGCCTAGAACCGAAACCGCGCGTCATCATCTACCAGTAAACTGGTAAAATACGCGTCCCGACCCCAACTCCCGGAGCCCCCATGTCCGCTACCGCCGCCATCGATTCGACCCCCGCCGCGCAGGAGCCGCGCGACGACAAGTACCCCCCGCAGATCCCCTTCATCATCGGCAACGAGGCCTGCGAGCGCTTCAGCTACTACGGCATGCGCTCGATCCTCACCGTCTTCATGGTGCAGACGCTCGCCATGGCCGCCTCCGACTCGAAGGCGATCTACCACCTCTTCGTCAGCGCCTGCTACCTGACCCCGCTTCTCGGCGCCTTCATCTCGGACCGGCTCTGGGGCAAGTACAAGACGATCCTCTACCTCTCGCTCGGCTACTGCGTCGGCCACGGCATCCTGGCCACCGGCGAGTCGAAGACGATCCTCTACGCCGGCCTGTTCTTCATCGCGATGGGCGCGGGCGGCATCAAGCCCTGCGTCTCCGCCTACGTCGGCGACCAGTTCACCGCGAAGAACAAGCATCTGGTCAAGAACGTGTTCGACCTCTTCTACTGGTCGATTAACTTCGGCTCCTTCTTCTCGACGATGCTGATCCCGTGGGTGTACGCGAAGTACGGCTCCAGCCTGGCCTTCGGCATCCCCGGCATCCTGATGGCGCTCGCGCTCTTCATCTTCTGGCTCGGCCGCGAAAAGTACCACAACGTCCCGCCGACGCGCGAGACCGGCTCGGCGGGGTTCATGCCCGTCGTGCTGTCCGCCTGGCGCAACCGCGCGAACCGCAAGGAAGGCGAGGGGTTCTTCAAGCCGGCGCTCAAGGACTACTCCCCCGCGGACGTCGACGGCGCGGAGGCCGCGGCCGCGATCTTCCGCGTGTTCGCGGCCGTCTCCATCTTCTGGGCGCTCTTCGACCAGCACGGCTCGAGCTGGGTGCTCCAGGCGAAGCAGATGGAGCTCAACGTCTGGGGCTGGCAGCTCGAGGCCTCGCAAATCTCGGCGCTCAACCCGCTCATGGTCATGGGCCTGATCCCGGTATTCTCCTACGGCATCTACCCGGCCATCGAGAAGTTCGGCTTCCAAATGACGCCGCTCCGCCGCATGTCCGGCGGCATGGTGATCGCGGCGACCTCCTTCGCGGCGGCGGCGCTCATCCAGATCCCGCTCGATCACGGCACGAAGATCTCCGCGGCGTGGCAGGTCATCCCGTACCTGCTGCTGACGATGAGCGAGATCATGGTCTCGATCACCGGCCTCGAGTTCGCCTACACGCAGGCGCCGCGCTCCATGAAGAGCACGATCATGAGCTTCTGGTTTTTGACCGTCTTCGCGGGCAACCTCATCACGGCCTACGTCTCGGAGATCAACGTCTTCGAGGGCGCGGCGTTCTTCTGGTTCTTCGCGGCGCTCATGGCCGTCGTCAGCGTGATCTTCATCTGGGAAGCCGGCCGCTACAAGGTCCGCGACTACTACGAGAAATAGATGAGCGGCGGCGCGGATAAGCGGAAGCACCAGCGTCATAAGAAGGACGCCCCGCTCATCCTGCTGGAGAAATCCGGCGCCTCCGCGGTCCGAGACGGCGCGATCCTGCGCGACGTCTCGCTCGGCGGCCTCGCCTTCGAGACGACGCTCGACATGCAGCCCGGCGAGCAGTTCGAGTTCGCCCTCTACGTCCCCAGCCGCGGCTGGGTCGACGGCAAAGGCGTCGTCTGCTGGGTGAAGACCGACGGCAAGCACCTCATCTGCGGCGCCTCGATCGACGTCCGCGAGTGGGACCAGCAGAAGCTGCTCGACAAGTGGCTGCACCCCGCCAACAAGGGCATCCTGAAGTTCTTCTTCCCCGGCAAGGGCGTAAAACCGCCGACCGGCCAATCCTGATATGACCGAACTTCTCACGAACTTCATCGGCGGCGAGTGGCGCAAGGCGTCCGCCGGAAAACTCGCGGACGTCGTCAATCCCGCCACCCTCGAGACGATCGCCCAGGTCCCGCTTTCCCCCGCCGCCGACGTCGACGCCGCCGCCCGCGCGGCGCTCGCCGCCTACCCCGACTGGCGCCGCACGCCCGCCGGCGAGCGCGTCCAGGTCCTCTTTAAGGTAAAGGCACTGCTCGAGGAGCACTTCGAGGACATCTCCAAGACGATCGTCCGCGAGTGCGGCAAGACGATCGTCGAGGCGCGCGGCGAGCTCCGCCGCGGCGTCGAGAACGTCGAGGTCGCCTGCGGCATCCCCGCCATGATGCAGGGCTACAACAGCGAGGACATCGCCCGCGGCATCGACGAGTTCATGCTCCGCCAGCCGATCGGCGTCGTCGCCATCATCTGCCCCTTCAACTTTCCCGCCATGATCCCGCTGTGGTTTTTGCCCTACGCGGTCGCGTGCGGCAACACGGTGGTGCTCAAGCCCTCCGAGCGCGTCCCGATGACGATGCAAAAGATCGTCGCGCTCTTCGAGAAGGCCGGCCTGCCCAAGGGCGTCGTGCAGATCGTGCACGGCTCGAAGGAGGCGGTCGACGCCATCTTGGACCACAAAATGATCGGCGCCGTCAGCTTCGTCGGCTCGACCAATGTCGCGAAGTACGTCTACTCCCGGGCCGCCGCGGCCGGCAAGCGCGCGCTCTGCCAAGGCGGCGCCAAGAACCCCGTCGTCGTCCTCCCCGACGCCGACATGGAGACGACCACTCGGATTTTGGCCGACTCCGCCTTCGGCTGCGCGGGCCAGCGCTGTCTCGCGGCCTCCGTGGCGGTGACCGTCGGCGACGCGGAGAAGCCCATTACGGAAGCGATCGTCGAGGCCGCCAAGAAGCGCAAGGTCGGCAACGGCATCGAAGAGGCGACCGAGATG
>JACRDR010000360.1 GCA_016212845.1 Elusimicrobiota bacterium | reverse complement strand
TTCCGGCGGCGCTTTTCCCCCTCGGAGAACGCGAGGCCGAGGCCGGCCGCGCGCTTCTCGAAGAGCTCGTCGAGGATCCGGCGCACCCGGATGAAGTCCGAGAGCCGCTCCGCGCTCCGGTAGCGGCGCGCGTAGAGGTTCGCGTCGTGCACGCGGCGGAACCCGAGCGCCTCGGGGATCGTCGCGACGTCGCCCTCGAAGAGGATGTGCGTGAAGAGGTACTCGTCGGCGCAGAAGGTCAGGCTCTCCGGCACGGGCAGGAGCTTGCGAGCCGCGCTCACGCGAAAGCTCAAGCCCGTCGTGCCGGTGAAAAACGTCCGGCCCTCGAGATGGTCGGCGAGCGTGTAGACCGGCGGCACCTCGGGCGGGCGGCCTCCGATCGGCGAGCCCGCGCGGATCTCCTGCGTCCAGTGCTGGACCATGCCGAGCTTGGGATTCGCCTCGAAGGCGGCGGCGACCTTGCCTAGCTTCCCGGGCACCCACCAGTCGTCGGAGTCGAGCAGGCAGGCGACGTCGCCGGTCGCGGCCGAGAGTCCCGCGGTGAGCGCCGCGGCCTGCCCCTGGTGCTCGCGCAGGACGGGCTTCACCTTCGAGCCGAAAGACGCGATGACGGCGCGGGAGTCGTCGGTCGAGCCGTCGTCGACGATCACGATCTCGTCGGCCGGCCGCTCCTGGCGCAGCACGCTCTCGACGGCCTCGCCCAAATATCGGCCGTAGTTATAATTGTTTATTAACGCTGAGACCCGCACCTCGTCGGATTATATGAGTTAAAATGCCGCGTTGGCCGCGTTCTCCATCGTCGTTCCTACCTATAACCGGGCGCGGATGCTGCGCACGGCGCTCAAGACCGTCCAGTTCCAGACGTTCGAAGACTGGGAGTGCCTGGTCACCGACGACGGCTCGAAAGACGATACGCCGGAGGTCGCGAAGGCGTTCTCGAAGGACCCCCGCTTCAAGTTCGAGCGCTTCTCCAAGAACCAGGGCATGAACGCCGCCCGCAACGCGGCGCTCGCGCGGGCGACGGGAAAGTACGTCACCTTCTTGGATTCCGACGACCTCTGGCTGCCGAACCGCCTGGAGGCCTTCGCCCGCCGCGGCCAAGAGATGCCGGAGGCCGGCTTTCTCTTTTCGAACGCCTATCTCTGGCGCTTCGACCGCGTGGTCGGCCTGCTCTTCGATCCGAAGCGCGAGATCCCCGAGGGCAAGGTCCCCGGGCACTACGCGGTCGGCGAGAAGCACCTGCCGTACGTGACGACGAACGTAACGGTGTCGCGCGAGGCGCTCAATCGCGCCGGCGGCTTCGAGGTCGCGCTCACGACCGACACCGATCTCTGGGCCAAGATCATCGCGGGCGGCGCGCCGGTGGCCGCGATCCGCGAGCCGCTCTCGATCCGGCGCACGCACGGCGGTCAGCTCTCCTCCAAATACGTCAGCAACTACGACGAGCTGATGACCGCGGTGGACCTCGCCTCCTCCGACGAGGCGACGCGCAAGCGGCTGCGCGAGGACATGGTCTTCGAAGTGGCGACTTACCTCATCAAGTCGGCCCAGCCCGAGGCGGCGCGAAAGTTCATGCTCGACAAGCTCGGCGACGCGGCGAAGGGCACGAATCTCTTCAAGCTGACCTACGTCCCGGCGGGAGCGCTGAAGCTCGGTCGCGGCGTCCGGGAAGCGTGGCTGCGGGCGCGGCACGCGCCCGCGTTCGCCTCGCGCGAGGTGCGCGAGGTGACGGCCCTGATCAGGCCCCTGCTCGAGGCTGAGGGTCCGCAGGCCTGACGTACTCGGCGTAGGCGAGCCAGGTCTTTTCCTCGGCCCGCATGTGCGCCAGCGCCTTCGCCGCGCCCCAGAGCGGCGACTTCACCTGGCTGCGGACCTTGTCGGTGCGCAGAGACGAGTGCAGGGGCCGGTTCGCGGGCGAGTGCATTTTGGCGAGGGTCGACTTGTGGATCAGGGACTCGTCGAGTTCCCAAGCCCGCGCGACCTCGAGGAAGAAATCGTAGCGCGTCAGCTCCTCGGCGCCGGCGACGTGGTAGGTGCCGCGCCGCCCGCCCTCCCACAACTCCGCCAGCACGTCGGGCAGGTTCGCGGCGTACGTCGGGTTCGCGCGGACGTCCGTCGCGCCGTGCGTCGGCTTCCCGGCCCGCGAGCGGTCGACCATCTGGAGCACCGCGTTCTTGCGGCTCAGCTCCCAGCCGAACACGCCGGAGATGCGGGCGATCACGTGGTCGGCGCCGAGGCGCGCCACGCCGCGCTCCGCGTCGATCTTCTGCCGGCCATAGTGGTTGAGGGCCGAGACCGCGTCGCCCTCGCCGTAGGGCGCGACCGAGCCGTCGAAAACGTAGTCCGAGGAGAGGAAGACCGGGGTGGCGCCCGCCTCGGAAGCGGCCGCGGCGGCGGCGACCGTCGCGTCGACGTTGATCGCGCGCGTCTCCTCGGGATGGCGCTCGCAGTAGTCGACGAACGGGTTCGCGGCGGCGATGAGCACGAGCGACGGCTTCACCTCGCGGATCAGCGCGCGCGTGCCGTCCTCGTCCTGGATGTCGAGCTTGTCGAGACCCCCAAGGGCGTGCTTATGCCAGGTGCCGCGCGCGGTCCAGCCGGGACGCTCGGACCACTTCCGCCAGCAGTAGTGGCCCACGAGTCCGGTGGCGCCCAGGATCAGCGCGCGGGGGGTCTTCATCGTCGACAATTCTAGCTAGTTTTGACCTTCGCCCGGACCCATTCGTGCAGGACCGCCCTGGCGCCGTCGTCGAGGAGCCAATGGGCGAACGCCGCGTAGGCCGCGAGGCTGACGGCCGCGCCCGCGATCAGCGAGAGCCAGCCGTCGAAGAGGTGATGCGAGGGCAGGAGTACCGCCGCGAGCAGCGCCGAGGCGGCGAGCGGCCGCCAGCACGCCTCCTGCCAGTACTCGAGCAATCCGATCGAAAGGAACTTCCGGTGCACGACGGTGAGATACGCCGGGGTGATCAGCCACTCCGCGATCGCGAGCCCCAGCGCGACGCCTTTCAGACCGAGCGGAGGCACGAGCCCGAACCAGAGGGCCGCCAGCAAGGCGACCTTCACCGCGTAGACTTTCGCGTGCACGCCCGCGGCGCCGCGGCTGAGCGCGATGTACTGCGGCATGAACGAGCCGATGTAGCCGACGTTGGCGATCACGAGCAGGCGGAAGGGCCACACGGCGAAGCGGCCGATGTCCTGGCCGCGCAGCCACACGCCGAAGAACTGCGGCGTGAGCACGAAGGTCACGATCGAGATCGGGAGCACGGCCAGGAACGTGAGCTCGGTGAGCTTGAGGTAGAGCCGCTTGAGCCGCTTATCCTCGCCGCGCGCCTGCAAGTCCGTCATGATGGGAAACGCGGCGCCGGCGATCGCGCCGAGAAAGACGTTGAGCTTTTGCGCGAGGCTCGAGGCGAGGTTGTAGCGCCCCAGCTGCGCGAGCGGAAGCTGGCGGCCGATCACGATCCGGTCTCCCTGCGCCGAGAGCATCCACAGAATCTGCGACACGAGCGTCTTCACCGAGTAGCCGAAGAAGCTGTTTCGGTCGGCGGCGCCCAGCCGCGGCGAGCGCCAGAGCTCGCCGCGCACCGCGAAGACGGAGGCGGCGGCGAGCGCCGCGTAGACGCCCCAGATCGCGGCGGCGACCGCCTGGATGCCGTGCCCGGACGTGACGACCAGCGCCGACACGACCAGGATCAGGATCGACTGCGCTGCCTGGAAGAAATTGTAGGCGCCCAGCCGCTCGAGGCCGTAGAGCGCGTTGGTGGCGAAGTTGAGCGCGAAGGCGAGCGGCGCCATGAACGCGGCCCAACCAAGCACCGAGGCGACCACCGCGACCGGCTGACCCTGCACCTTGAAGAAGCTCCCGGCGAGCCAGCCGCGCGCGCCGTAAAGCACGGCGAGCCCGACGAAGCCCATCGCGAGCTCCGCGTACAGCGCGAGCCGCAGCATCCCCGCGAGCTTCTCGGGCTCGCGGCGGTACGTCCCCGCGTAGCGCTGCACCCCGGTGCCGAGCCCGAGGTTGAGCATCATGAGGTAGCCCTGCGCGATGCCGATCAGCGCGTAGAGGGCGTAGCCCTCCTCCCCCAGCCGGTGCGTGAGGATCGGCGTGATGTAGAGCGCGGCGGCGAGCTGCGCGGCGTGGCCGAGGACGAACGTCTCGATTCCGCGCAGGACGCGCGCGCCGAGCGACGTTCCCGGAGCCTCGGTCACCCGTGTACCGGGGCCGGCTGGTCGCTCTTCTCGAGGCACTCGGTGTGCCAGAGCTCGAGCATGAGGAGCGCCCACAAGCGGTAGCCGTGGTCGCGGCGCCCGCTCTGATGCTCGTCCCAAAGCTTGGTCAGGTATTCGGGCCGGAAGTAGCCGCGACCGAGCGCTCTCGAGGAAAGCACGCGCTCGGCCCAGTAATCCTTGAGCTGGCCGCGGAACCACGGGCCGAGCGGGATGCCGAAGCCCATCTTGCCGCGCTTGGCGATCTTCGGCGGCAGCATATCGGCGAACGCGCGCTTCAAGATCCACTTGTGGCCCTTGAGGCCCTTCAGCTTCCAGTCGCCGGGCAGGCGGAACGCCAGTTCCATGAACTCGTGGTCGAGGAACGGGGAGCGGCCCTCGAGCGAGTTCGCCATCGCGGCGATGTCCATCTTGGTCATCAAGCACTCGGGCAAGTACGTCGCGACATCGGCGTAGAGCAGCTTGTTGACGAAATCCTCGCCCTTGGCCCGCGAGAACGCGGCCTCGAGGTAGTGCTGCGCGGACTTGAGCTCGTCGAACCGCTCCACGCCGAGCCGGCCGAGCATCTCCGGCGTGTACAGTCCTTCCTTGTCCTGGTCGGAGAAGTAGCAGATCATCTTCAGGTGGCGCGCCGCGATGTCGGCGAACGCCACCGAACGCATGAAGCGCTTGGCCTTCCAGAAGACGGAGAACGGCGCGTCGTGCTCGGGCAGATGCTCGGCGGCGGCGGCCATCCCGCGGCGCACGGGTCCCGGGATCACGTCCCAAAGCCGTGCGGCCTTCATCGCGAAGTACCGCACGTAGCCGCCGAAGTCCTCGTCGCCGCCGTCGCCGTTGAGCGCGACGGTCACGTACTTGCGCGTTTCGCGCGCGACGTAATACGAGGGCAAAGCGGACGCGTCCGCGTACGGCTCGCCGTAGTGCCACGCGAGCTTAGGCAGGACGTCGGCCATCTCGGCCTTCACGACGAACTCGCGGTGCTCGGTGCCGTAGCGCTTGGCCACTTCCCTCGCGTAGGCGAGCTCGGAGAATTCCGCCTCGTCGAAGCCGATCGAGAAAGTCTTCACCGGCCGTCTCGACATGCGGCTCATCAGCGCGACGATGATCGACGAATCGATCCCGCCGGACAGGAAGGCGCCGAGCGGCACCTCGCTGATCATGCGGA
>JACRDR010000363.1 GCA_016212845.1 Elusimicrobiota bacterium | reverse complement strand
GACGCCGTAGCGCTCGATGTCGTTGGAGCGGATGAGTTCCTTGATCTTGGCCTCGGCGACCACATCGAATACGTACTGGCAGCAGTCGTGCAGGGTGCGCAGTTGGCGGTTGATCGCGTCGTCGAGATGGGCCATGCCCTGCGTGTTGTGGCCCTCGCGGCCCGAGGCTGAGCTTCCGCCGGAGGCGGAGTGGCCGCCCGAAGCCGAGCCGGACGCGGAGTTCGCGATCGATCCGGCCTTGCCTTCCGAGCTCGTGCCGGAGGTGCCCGCCGACGACTGCGCTCCTTGGCTCTTGATGACGCCGCCGGCGCCGCCGGCCGTCCCGAGCTCTCCCGCCATCGAGGAGACGCGCCCCGCGGAGACCGTCGATGGGCCGTGGGCGCTCATCGCCTTGATGCCCGCGCGGGCTCCCCGGCCGAGCGGCCCTCCCAGCGCCTTCGCGCTTTCGGATTTCAGGAAGGTCTTGAGCCCCGGATCGGCGCCGAGCGAGGCGAGGTAGTTCACCGAGCCCGGAGACGCCATGAACTCCTGGGCGAGCTTGTTGAAGGAAGGCTCGCCGCGGAGCTTCGAGAGGAAGTCGGAGGCGGTCGCTTTTTCTCCGTCGAGCGAACGGCGGACGAACTCCTGGTGGATGTCGTTGAGCTTCGGGTCGCCGCTGAACTTGGCGAGAATACGGTCGATGGCCTGCCCGATCCGCCTGCCGCGCGGCACGTTCTTGATGAGGGAGATGAAGGTGCCGAAGCTCATGTCCTCGTCGATGCCGCCGGTCTGAAACATCGACGCCGAGGTGCCCGGCCGATCCTCGTCGCCGGCGTCAACGGAAGCGTCGGAGCCGCGGGGGGCGTTGGGGGACAGAAATCGCGTCAGCCCGCGGCGGCCGCCTTCGACACCCGTGCGGCGGCCGGCGAGCGCGAGCAGCGCCGTCAGGACGACGGCGCCGCCCAGCACCGCCAAGGCCAAGAGCGATCGCTTCCGGTTCGAATCCATGCTTCCGCTACTTCGGAGCGGTGTGGGTACTCTGGTACTCCGGCGAATTCTTCATCGTGGCTTCCAGGTCGCTCGCCGACATGCCTTCGTTCATCTTGAGGCCCCAGAAGGTGAGTCCCGCCGAGTCCGGCCGGCGTCCCATCACCTTCTCGTAAAGGCTCCAAACCGCGTCGACGTTCTTCGGGCTGACGCCCTCGGCTTGGGATTGCGTCCGGATCATCTCGGCTTCGATCTGGCTCGCCGGGAGATTGCCCTTGCTCATCCTGCCCGCCCAATACTCGAGACCGCCTGCATCCGGGGTCCGGCCGAAGAGCGTGACATAGGCGTTCCAGACCGAATCGAACGC
Organism: Elusimicrobiota bacterium; assembly: GCA_016212845.1. GTDB lineage: Bacteria > Elusimicrobiota > Elusimicrobia > UBA1565 > JACRDR01 > JACRDR01. Next base: position 8,432 of record JACRDR010000363.1, on the reverse strand, counting down.
CTCGCCCTTGATGCCCTTATTCTTCTCGAGGTCTTCCCTCTGAAGCTGCCGGCGGTGCTCGACCGCCTCCGGAGAGGCGTTGAAGAGCCCTCGGGCGTAATCGATGAGCCTGTTGGGCGGCACGCCTTCCGCGATCTTAGTCGCGTACCACTCCGCCCACCACTTCGCGCCGGCCTCGTCGATCGCGGCGTTCTCACGGCCGAGTTCCTGCTTATAGAGATCGCAGAGCTCGCCGTGCGTCTTGCACCAGTCCGTTGGATTCCACGCGCCGGTGCCCGTGTCGGTATTCGTTTGAGTGCAGGTGGCGGTGTTGGTCCCGGTGCAGGTACAGGTGGCGGTATTGGTGCCGGTGCAGGTCCGGGTCGCGGTGCAGCCGCCCGTCCCCGTCGCCGTGCCGGTGCAGGTGTTGGTGGGGCTGCCGCAGATCTCCTTCGGGCAGTTGGCGTCGCAGTCCGGATGCTTGTTCCAGCCGATCCCCGCGGGCCCGGCGGGCTTCACGCACATCTTCTGCCAGATTGCGGCCGGCGTTTGGCAGCGCGACTCCTTCGAGCAGTAGCCGAAGCAGGTAATCTCGTTGTTAGGCGGGTCGAAACCGTCCATGCACGCCGTCCAGCCGGTGCCGTCCGGCGGAGGCGGCAGGCTGCAGGTCATCGTTCGTCCCAAGACCTCCTTGCCGTCGGCGCCGGTGCACGTCCGGTAGCATTGGTCGAAGAGGTTCAGATGGAAGCACGCGGCCCACGGAGCGAAGCCTTCGTCCATCACGGCGCGAGCGAGGCTGAGCAACTGGGCGTCGCTGAGTATTCCTTGGTAGAAGACCCACGGGAATCTTTCGTTGAGGATCTTTCGAGCGGTCCCGATGTCGGGAACTTTCGTGAGAGGAACACCCGTCGTTCCGTTCGTTCCGGAGGTGGTGGGACTCGTTGCGCCCGTGGTCGGGTTGGAGACACCTGCGCTGCTCGGCGGAGGAGCCCCGGCGCCCGTCGTGCCGGAGCCGGAGGCGCTCGCGCCGCCGCCGATGCCGGTGGTGCCTCCGCTCTGGTCCGTCAAGCCGATCGTGCCGGAGGCGAGCTGCGCGCTTTGCGAGCGGATCGTCGAGCCGAGGCCCGTCGAGCCGCCCATGTCGCCGCCCAACGCGGAGACGCGCGAGCCGAAGCTGCCGGCGCCTTCGGTGCGGCTGAGGCCCGCGCCGGCGGCGCGCTGGAAGCGGCGCTGGGCCTGATCCCAGTTGTCGCGGACGACCTTGCCGGCTTCGTTCGCCAAAAACTTCTTCATGTCGGGATGGGAGCCGGCGACCGCCATGAAGGCGGGGCCTCCCGGCGACGACATGAATTCAGAGGCGAGCTTGCGGAAGCTGGAGTTGCCGCGCATCGCCGACATGAAGTCGGAGGCGGTGACCTTGCCCCCGCCGGGGCCCTCGGCGCGCCTCATGAAGGTGTCGTAGGCCGGTTTGAGACCTCCGGGAGCGGCTTTGAACTTGCTCATGAAATCCTCGACGAGGGCGCCGGTCTTTTTCGTCTTGGGCGCGTCCTTGAGGATCTGCACGAAGCCGCCGAGGCTCAGCTCTTCGCTGATGCCGGGGTCCTTGAATAAGGCGGAGTTGGGCGTCTTGAAGAGTCGGTCCGGGAGTTCGTCGGGGTCCGGTGTCTTGGCCGTGGGACCGCCTTCGTCGCGCATCGAGACGCTGGGCAGGCCGCGCCTCGTCTCGTCTCCTCATTTATAAAGGAACTGAACGCCCAGGTCGGCGATCACGAGGACGGCTAGGCCGGCCGCGATCGCGATTAACAGGCGTTTGCGCTTTCCGGCGGGCGAGTCATCCGAGATGCCGACGAGTTTTGGGTCCATGAGTGGTGTACCGCTAAGTATGCGAGGGCCTTTGAGCCCTGTCAATATTGTGGCTCTCGACGGGAGCAACGCGCCACGAAAGGCCGCCGGGATTCGAATTCGCTTTTTCCGGCCGCAGCTTTTCGTCGCCGAGAACCATGCCCTTCATCGCGCCTTCAGTCCGGCGGGCTTGACTAATGGGGGGGGCGCCGTCATCCTTGGGGCCGTGAAGCTGACGGCGAAGCTTATTTTGACCCTCTTCGGCCTCGTGGCGGCGGTGCTGGCGGGAACGATCCTCCCGCTGCACCTGGCCGAACGCGGCCGGCTGACCGCGCAGATCGAGGACCGCCAACTGGCCGATCTTCAGCAGTTCGCCCGCGTCTGCGCGGAGTCGATGAAGGACGGCGACGCGGCCGCGCGCCTCGGCTATCTGAAGACCTTCATCCTCTTCGGCGACCCGGGAGACACGGCGTACGCGCTGTTCGTCGACGACACGGGCAAGATCCTTCTGCACTCCGACTTCCTGCACGGCGATCTTTCGCGCAAGGACCAGCCGGCGAGCGGGCTCGCGATCGGCCGGGCGCTGTCGGAGGCGCAGGGGCTGCGTCAGCTCGTCGCCGAGGATAAAGGCGCGGTCGACCTGGTGTCGGCGCCGGTCTACGCGCTTTCCGGCGCGTCCCAGCGGCGCGTCGGCACCGCGCTCATCGCCTTCAATCACGCCGCCTTCGAAGCCAAAGTCTCCGAGCTCAAGCGCGACGCCCTGCGGCGGCTCGTGCGCTACGGCTGGCACGGCCTGGCGCTCGGACTCATCCTCGCGCTGATCCTCGGCAACGCGCTCATGCGTCCGATCACCGCCCTCGAAAGCGGCGCGAGGCTCGTCGGCGCGGGCAAGCTCGACACCCGCATCCCGGAGGACCGCGCCGACGAGCTCGGAGACCTCGCGCGCGAGTTCAACTCGATGGCCAAGAAGCTCGCGGAGCTCGACGAGCTTAAGGAAAGCTTTCTCGCGCAGATCACGCACGACCTGCGAAGCCCGCTCGCCGCGGTGATGGCCTGCATCGATACGCTGGGCTTCCTCGGCCCCGTGACGCCCAAGCAGGAGGAGTCGATCGGCATCGCCTCCTCGAACGCGGAGTACCTCAACACGCTCATCGGGAACATCCTCGACCTCACGCGGATGGAGGCCGGCCGGATGGAGTTCAAGCCGAGCGCCGTCGACCTCGCGGCGCTCGCCAAGGCGGTCGTGATGCTGGTCAAGCCGAAGTCGGACGAGTACAAGGTGAACGTCGAGTCGCGGGTCCGCGCTGAGACGATGGTGTGGGCCGACGAGCAGGCGCTCAAGCGCGTGCTGGTGAACCTCGTCGGCAACGCGCTGAAGTTCACGCCGTCGGGCGGCACGGTGTCGATCGCTTGCGAGCAGGAGGAAAGCGCCCACGCGATCTCGGTCGCCGATACCGGCATCGGCGTGCCGAAGGAGAAGCTCGGGACGCTGTTTCAAAAGTTCTGCCAGATCGACGAGACCAAGAACAAAGTCCGGGAGGTCCGCGGCACCGGCCTCGGGCTCGTGATCTGCAAGCAGATCGTCGAAGCTCACGGCGGCACGATCTCCGTCGACAGCGTCTACCAGAAGGGCACGACGTTCCGGTTCACGCTTCCGGCCTACCGGGCCGCCTAGCCGGCTCCCCATGACGCCGAAGGGCCTCTCGGCGGGGGATCGCCGAGAGGCCCCGTGCGGCGTACGCGGTGCTTACGAGCGGCAGCCTTCGCTCACGACCCGGCCCAGCAACCCTTGGAATTCGGCGGAGCCGACGAACTCACGGGTGCGCAGTTCGTTCGCGTCTTTGCGGCCGGTCTCGAGCTCGCGAGTCCAGTAGTTCCAGCCGCCCGGCTCCGGAGACCGCTGGAGGAATGCGCCATAGAGGTCGCCGACGTACTGGCGGTTCGTGCGCTGTCTAGCGGCGTATTCCGGGCTGAAGAAGAACGCGTCGGCGAGCTTGACCGCTTCCTCCGTGACGCCCGCGCCGCCGTCCTTGCAGAGGCGCGCCCGCACCCGGCCGGTCCAGTAGGCGAAGCCGCCCGCGTCGGCCGGCCGGTCCATGAAGCCCTTGTAGAGCCAGAACACGACCTTTTCGTCGCTCGACATCCTCTCCGACGCCAGCTTCGCGATCTCGATGCCGATCCATTCGCGGCGCAGCTCCGCGGCGTCGCCGGCAACCACGGTGAACGCGGCCTTCTTCAGCTCGACCAGCTCCGGTCTTCCCGTCACGCCCCACTTCCGAGACTGCTCGTCGACGACCGTGATGCCCTGAGTCATGGCGGAGACGACTCTTTTGAGGTCGGACGTGCGGTCGGCTTCGTCCAGGATTTCCCGCGCCTTCGCTTTACTGCTGCCGGAGTCGATCGGAAGGAGCAAGGACTGCGAGTAGACTCTCACCACCCACTCCTGCACGATCTTTTCCCGGCCGCTCACGTCGATGACGCCCCGAACATAGGCGTCCTGGTACGAGAGGAGCCGCGCGCCGAGGCTTTGAACTAGAATGTCTTCCATCGCCGTGCGCTGGAGGGGAGCTGCGAAGTCCTCCGCGAAGGCGAGGTGCACGGCCTTCTTGGCGTTGCCGCCCCAGGCGGGTTCCTGAAGGAGCGAGCTCAGCATCTTCGACCGGATTTGGGGATCCGGCCGATAGAAGAGTTCCTGGGACAGAGCGTCGATCCAGGCGCCGGCGATGACCTGGTGAACCGAATCCGGCTTGCCCCCATTTACGAGCAGGTCGACCAACGGCCTCGCATCCGGCTTCGGTCCGATCTCGAAGTAGAAGGCGATCCGGAGGTCGACGTACAGCTCGGCGATGCGGCGGCGCGCCTGGGTCAGCGTCCATTTCTTATTTTTAAGGTTGAAGACGATCGTGCTGAACTCGGCGCCTTCCGGATTGCACCACGGGTCGCGGCCGAAGATAGCCTTGTACTCATCGTAGACCGCCTTTTCGGTCGGGGGAAGAGGAAGCGTAATCCCCGCGCTGCACGGCAACTGCGCGTGGGCGCTGGGCGCCGACGCCTGCAATCCGACCACCGCCAAGAACCCCGCCGCCACCGCGCTGCCGATCTTCGTTTTCATCGTATCCCCCGTACGTCTAGCGTTAGGATGCCTGTGGGGCGGGGAGGGGGCTATCGAAGATTCTCGAAAGGAATAAGTATCGTTAAAATAAGCGCTTTTTAGGGTATGGGGCGATCGGGATTCACCGGGTCTTCAGTGGGAGCGTGAACCAGAAAGTACTCCCCTTCTTGTACTCGCTCTCCACTCCGATCGTCCCGCCGTGGGCTTCGACGATCTGCTTGCAGATCACGAGGCCGAGACCGGTGCCTTGGGTTTCGCGTACCTTGTTCTTGGTTTCGGCCACCTGGACGAACTTTTGAAAGAGCGTCCCGACCTTGTCGGCGGGGATGCCGATGCCGGTGTCGGTGACCGACAGCCGGTCGTGACCGTCCTGAGAGGAAAGGGAAACCGTCACCTTTCCGCCCTTGGGCGTGAACTTGAGCGCGTTGGAAACGAGGTTGATGAGGACGCGCTTGAGGCCTTCCGGGTCGGCGGTGACCGTCGCGCCCTCCGGGACCGCGCACTCGAGGGTCACTCCGTACTCGGCCGCCCTGGCGGACACGAGTTCGAGCACCGAGCGGGCCGCGGCGCCCGCGCCGACCGGTTTGGGGGCTAGCTCCATCTTGCCGGCCTCGAGCTTCGTGAGATCGAGGATGTCGCCGATGAGCTCGTTGAGATACATAGAGCTCTCCTGGATGACCTTCACGCTCTTCTTCTGCTTCTCGTTGAGCTCTCCCTGCACGCCCATGTCGAGCAGGTTCACGTAGGCGACGAGCGCCGTCAGCGGATTGCGAAGGTCGTGCGTGATCTGCGCCAGAAACGAGTCCTTGAGCTCGTCGAGCTCGGCGAGCTTGCCGGCCATCGCGTTGAAATCGCGCGCGAGCTCGCCCAGCTCGTCGTCGCCTTGCGCCTCGATTCGCGTCTCGAGCTTCCCTTCCCCGACGCGCTTGGTCCCTTCGGCGAGGCGGCGAACCGGTCCGGCCAGCGCGCGGCCGAGCACGAACGCAAGCAGAACGCCGAGGGCGAGCCCCGGCAGCGCGACGGAGGCGACGCGCGAGAGCGACTCGCGCTGCTGGGAGGCGAGGGCGGCGGCTTCGGCGGCCGGCTCGTAGGCGACGACCGCGGTGCCGGCGCGCTCGCGCCCGTGCTCGCCCGTGAAATACACGGGGGAGGAGACGACCTCGCCGTCGCGCAGTCCCTCGGGGGACCGGAGCGCGGCGGTCAGTCTCGCGTCGGAGGCCTGGGAGCCCTTGAGCCGGAGATCGTCGTGCAGGAAGTCGGTGTGGACGACGAACCGGCCGGCCGGATCGAGGAACGCCGCGTAACTGATCGAGCCCGGCGGCGAGACCAGCACGAGCGTCTTCAGATACGCCAACGCGGCCGCGTCGTCCTTCCCTTTGAACGCCTCGCCGCACGCGCGCGCGAGCTGCTCGACCTGCGCGATCTGCCGTCGCGCCTCGGCCTCGCGAAGATGGGAGCGCTCGGAGAGATGCAGCGGGACGAGCGTGCCCAGCAGCACGACGAGAGCGAAACTCGTCTGCAGGAGCGTGACCTTGGCCGCGAGTCGCATCAGCGGCCGTTGATCACGTCGAGGCCGGCGCCCGCGTGCGCTCCCGTTTTCTTGTCGGCGAAGACCATCCGAACGCGGATGCCGTCGCAGGCCCACACCGCGGGATCCCAGGGAAATCGGCCGATCCAGGCTCCGCCCTGATAGCTCCATTCGCTGTTGCCGCGAAACGACGCGTAGTTCGCCGAGTCGTCGCAGAGGTTCCCGGGGCCGACGCAGCCCGGGCAGCAGGGATGCGCGAGCACTTCGTAGCAGACGACGGTGCGCTCCTTCGGGATGTTCGTCACCCTGAATTGGAGTCCGGCGGGCGCGCGAAGGTCGAACGTCGCCTGGCGCGGCTCGATGGCGGGGGACTGCGCGGCCTGCTCGGTGAGCGTGGGGTCGACGGGCGCGTGCAGGCGCGTATCGATGCCGCCGGTCGTGGAGCCTCGCGTGTTCGTTTCTCCGCCGCCGGTCGTCGCGTCGACGCCGGTCTCCGATGTGCGGAAGCTCGACAGCGGCACCGTCATCGAGCCGTCGGGCATGCCGAAGGTGCGGCTGAGCAGCGTCTTAATCGCGCCGCCGGTCAGGTCGGGCTGGGACGAGGGGGCCTGCGTGGTCGTCGTCTTCGGAGCGCCGTTGGGCGAGGTGAACGCGCGGCGCTCGAGGCGGCCGTGCGCGCGGATCTGTCCGACCCCTCCCATGCGCTTGAGCTTCGGCCGGGCCGGGGCGCCGCCCGGGGAAACGTCCTGCTGCGCGCCGGAGCGGCTCGCGTCCTGCTCGAGGCCGTAGTTGTAGAAGTTGGCGGGCTCGATCTCGGGCGGCGCTTCGGCCTCGACCTCGGCGGCGGGCGTCTCGACCCGCGGTCTCGTCCGCGCCGGGATTTTCGGCGGGAGTGGCAGGACGGGAAGGCGAGCCGCTCCCGCTTCGGGCGGCGCGGTCCCGTCCGCCGCCGTGGGGTCCGCGGTCGCGAGCTGAGGCTTGGGCGAGAACGCCACGTCCACGGTGCCCGGCTTGAGCGCCGCGTCGTTGGAAGCCGGCGGCTTCAAAAACACCCGGATCAACCCGGCGCCCGCGAACATGCCGAAGATGATCGCCAAGACGATCAGCGAGATCGACTTGAGGTCCGATTTCGACGCGGGTTCGCCGGGGAGGGTCATGGATGTTCGACTACTTGTCTTGGTAGCGACGGCGGCAGGCTTCGTCGGCTTCGCAGCGGCGAAGCGCCTCGGCGCACTCTTCCGCCGCGTCGGCGCGCTGGCAAGCTTCGAAGCCGGAAATGCCGTCCTCCGCTTCTTTGTCGAGCACGCGCAGCACGTCGCGGCGCGGTTTGTCGCCCAACTTGCTCATCAAGGCGGTGCTCTCGAGACCTTCGATCTCGCGGGTTTCTCCCGCGTCCGCGATCTTGCCGAGCTTGACCGTGCCTTCCGCCTCGCGGCCCGAAGCGTGCCGGGAGGTCTCAGCCCCGGGGGCGCCGGCCGGAGCGCCGTCCGAGTCGTCGGATGACTCCGCTCCGCCGCGGCGGGCGATGCCGGTGTCCGAACGGAATACGCGCGGTCCCGACGAACCGGCGGCGCGGGCGGAGCGGGTGACCGGAGACGACTCGCCGTGCGGGCCCGAAGCGCGGGCCGGCCCGGACGACGACGCGAAGGCGCCCGAGCGTTCGACGGAGCCTTTCGACTCGACGCCTTGGTTCTTGAAGCGGGTCTCGAACCGCGATCCGGCGCCGCGCGCCGCGCGGACGCCTTTGGAGGCGGAGGCGCCGGTCGAATCCGACGCGCCGCGGAACTCCCGCGGCGGTCCTCCCGTCGTTTCCGCGCGCGCGGCCTCGCGGGCGGCCTCGGCCGCGGCGGCATCCGGCCGCGACGCGGGGGACTTTCGCCGCGCTTCGTCGGGGCTCAGGAAACTGAACACGCCGCCCTCATGGCGCACCGCCCACAGGCCCCGGAGCGTGCCCAGGGCGCCGCCGATCAG
>JACRDR010000362.1 GCA_016212845.1 Elusimicrobiota bacterium | reverse complement strand
CGTTCTCCGTTCGTCAGTTCGTTCCGCCGAGCCCAAGGCCGGGAATGGCCCATGGCCGCACCGCAATAGCGGATGCGGCACGCGGGAGAGGAGTAGTGCCCGCAGGAGGCTCTACGGAAACGGCATTCTTCAGGGCGAAGGCGAAGCGCAAGAAGCAGGATCCCGTCCTGCTGTCGGCGGTCCGGTGGGTCGCCGCTCTCTTCGGAACGCTCTACCTGGGCTGGACCGTGGTCGCCCCGTCGCATTCCGGCGCGCTCGGCCAGCTGATCGGCGGTCACGTCCTCGACGCCCTCGGCCTCTCCGCCTATCTTCTGCTTGGGTTCCTGCTCTACGGGCTCGCGCTCTACTTCAAGACCGAGAAGGTCTCCGGCTACGTGACTTGGGCCGCCGGGGCGATGCTCGTGCTCGGCGCGAGCGCCACGCTGCTCGCGGCCGCCGCCGGCAAGGGCGGCGCGTTCGGCGCGGCGCTCTACGCCTTCGGCTCGAAGGTCGTCGGCGCGTTCGGCGCGTGGCTCGCGGCCGTCGCGATCGGCGCGCTCGGCCTGCAGGTGCTCTTCGACATCTCCTGGCTCGTCGTGCTGAGCAAGGTCTGGAAGACGCTCTCCGAGGACTACCGCGACTGGCTGCGCGCCCGCCGCGAGCTCTCCGAGCAGATCCGCGTCGCGACCGCGGGCACCAAGCCGGTGAAGCTCGCCGCGCCCGTCGCCGAGCCCGCGCCGCAGGCCAAGGCCGAGCCGAAACCCGAACCCGTCGCGCTGACGCCCGTCCCGGTCGTCTCGCGCGAGCTGCCGCCCGAGATCAAGGGAGACAAGAAGGCGAAAAAGGCCGAGGCCGCGGCGCCGCTGCCGACGAGCTCCGGCCCGTACAAGCATCCGCCGATCGAGCTCCTGCCCGCCAAAAAGGGGGACGCGAACTCCGGCCGCCCGTCGGAGGCCGAGATCCGCGAGGCGATCGCGAGCCTCGAGACGACGCTCACGTCCTTCGAGATCCAGGCGCGGGTGTCCGGCTACAGCCCGGGCCCCGTCATCACCCGCTACGAGGTCGCGCCGTCGCCCGGCGTGACCGTGGCCTCGATCGTCGCCCGAAGCAACGACATCGCGCTCTCCATGAAGGCGAAGGGCATCCGCATGATCGCGCCCATCCCGGGCAAGGCGGCGATCGGCATCGAGATCCCGAACCAGCGCGGCGTGATGGTCGGCCTGCGCGAGGTGCTCGAGAGCCCCGCCGTGGCGAACCAGAGCTCGCCGCTCGCGTTCGCGCTGGGCCTGTCCTCCGACGGCACGCCGCTCGGCGCGGATCTGCAGAAGCTGCCGCATTTGCTCGTCGCCGGCGCGACGAACGCGGGCAAGAGCGTCATGGTGCACTCCTTGATCCTCTCGATGCTCTACCGCGCGCGGCCGGACGAGGTGAAGTTCCTCATGATCGATCCGAAGAGGATCGAGCTCTCGCTCTACGACGGCATCCCGCACCTCTACGACCCGAAGGTTCCCTGCGACCAAGTGCAGGTCGTCACGCACTCGAAGGAAGCGGCGCGCTCGCTGAAGGCGCTCGTCACCGTCATGGAGAAGCGCTACGAGAAGTTTCAAAAGTACCGCGTACGCGACATCCAGGCGTACAACGCGGAAGCACTAAAGCGCGGCGAGCCCGCGGAGTTCTACATCGTGGTCGTCATCGACGAGCTGGCCGACCTCATGGTCGTCGCCCGCGACGTGGTGGAAGACTCGATTCAGCGCCTCGCGCAGATGGCGCGCGCGGTCGGCATCCATCTCGTGCTCGCGACGCAGCGGCCTTCCGTCGACGTCATCACCGGCGTCATCAAGGCGAACTTGCCGTCTAGAGTCGCGCTGCGCGTGGCCTCCAAGGTGGACTCGAAGGTCATCATGGACGGCAACGGCGCCGAGGCGCTCCTCGGCAAGGGCGACATGCTCTACATGGCGCCCGGCCAGGACCCGATGCGCGTGCAGGGCTGCTTCGTCTCGACGGAGGAGCTCGGCAAGGTCGTCGACCACTTGAAAGAGCAGGGCAAGCCCGACTACCCGCCGATGGAAACGATGGCGGCGGTGGGCGAGGCCGATCTCTCGACGTTCGGCGTCGAGCCGCTCGAGTTCACGCAGGCGCTCAAGCTCGTGCTGGAGCGCCGGCGCGTGAGCCAGGACCTCCTGAAGAGCCAGTTCGGCTCCTCGGCGCGGGCGACGAACCTGCTGAGCCTGCTCGAGGTCAAGCAGTTCATCTTCAAGCCCGAAGGCTCGAACCGCTGGGAGATTCACTTCGACAAGATCGAGGACTATCTGCGGACGAACTACCCGCAGATCAACCTGGCGAAGCCGGGAATCTAGCTGAGTCTCATCCGCTCGACCTGAAGCGCCTCGGCGTACTGCACGCCCACCCGGCGGCCGTGCTCGCGCGCCTGCGCGCGGCACAACTCCGTCTCGAGCTCCCGGCGCTGGAACTGGCTCGGGTACGCTTCGATCGCCCGCATCTTCAATTCGATCGTTTCCGTGATGTCGACGTAGACGCGGGGGAAGAAGTCGACCGCCACCGGGCGCGTCATGGTGGGGAAATAGGTGAAGAAGTCGAAGTAGGACGCGCGGCTCGCCTCCGCGCACGCGTCGTGCACGAGCACGTGGTCGCGGTGGAAGTCCTTGGTCCCGTGGCAGAGGATCGCCGCCGGCCGGACCTCCTCGAGCAATTCGCGCAGGGCCTCCACGAGCTCGCCGCTCCCCAGGTCTTCGATGCGGAGCCCATCCTCGAGGACAAACCGCAGGTCGGACACCCCCACGATTTCGGCTCCGGCCTTCGCCTCGAGCTTGCGCACCTCGAAGAGGCTCGGCACCGAGACCACGGCGCCGACCACTTGCGCGCCCGCCGCCGAAAGGCACGCCAAGGTGCCTCCGACGCCCAGTTCCAGATCGTCCGGGTGGGCTCCGAGCGCGAGTACGGTACGCCCCGTATATTGGCTCAGCGGGCGCCGCAGCACGCTTACCGGAGCCGCCGCGTCCCGCCCGTTCAGAATCGCCATCGCGCACCTCCTGGTGCCCCGCCAGTATAGAATCGGAGGGCTCGCGCCCTCATGGAGGGCCGGTAAGATGGTCCTACCCAAATTATGTAGAATGCCCGCGTGTCGATAAGCCGGATTTCATTGTCGATTTTGCTCGTCCTAGCCTTCATTCTTCCCGCTCACGCGAAAAAGGGGAAAAAGGCGGAGCCGGCGCCCACGCCCACCCCGGCCCCCGCCGCCGATCCGAAGGAATTCGAAGCCGAGAAGGCGCCGTCCGACGGGACCGAGCTCATCGCGGTCTTCGAGAAGCTCGACGCCAAGCTCACCGCGCTCAAGGGCCGCTACGTCCAGACCGTGAACATGGAAGAGACCGGCACGGTCCAGACCATCGAGGGCAAGATCGAGTATCTCAAGCCCGACCGCCTGCGCATCGAGCACGTGCGGCCCGAGCGCCAGATCGTCGTCAGCGACGGCAAGGCGATCTGGGTGCACCGTCTCTCGTCCAACCAGGTCATTCAATCCGAGCTCGCCGACTGGCGCAAGGCGGACCCGATGATCAACAGCCTCCTCGATTTCGGCGGCTACGCCGCCCTCGGCAAGCGCTACGACGTGGCGTATGCGAGCGCGACCCGGACGGCCCTGCTCACGCCGAAGGACAAGACCGCCGGCTACACGCTCCGGCTCCAGCTCGCCGACAAGACGTTTTTCCCGGCGGAGACGGAGCTCGTCGTCGCGCACATGCGCGTAAAAACCGCGCTGCAGGACCTCGAGTTCAACCCCAAGCTGCCCGAATCGGACTTCTCGTTCACGCCGCCTCCCGGCGCCGAGGTGTTCCGGAATTTCAAACCCCCGAAGCTCTCTCCATGACCGAACCCGCTTCCTCGTCGTCTCCCGACATCGGCTCGACCCTCCGCCAGGCCCGCATCCGCCGCGGCCAAAGCCTCGAAGTCGTCAGCCAGCAGACGCGCATCCCGAAGAAGATGCTCGAGGCCCTCGAGACCAACCGCTTCGAGGAGTTCCCGGCGATCGTCTATCTGCGCGGCTTCCTGAAAAACTACTGCGACCACCTCGACGTCGAGTTCGATCCGCTGTGGACGCAGATCGATCCGAACCGCGCGAAGCCCGCCGCCGAGGCCGCCGATCCTTCGCCCGCGGCCCCGAAGCACGAGGCGCCCGCCGCCTCGGCCCCGCACGACTCTCACCGCGGGCACGAGGACACGCACGGCGGTCCCAGCGCGGCGCAGCTGCTTCCGTTTTTACTCGTCGGCGGGCTGCTCGTCGCCGGCGTCGCGATGTGGCTCGTGAACAGCCGCAAGGCGCCGCCGCCCGAGACCGCCGTCGCGCCGCCGCAGCCGCCGCGCGAGATCGCCCCGATCCACGCGCAGAAGGAGATGGCGCTGCGCATCGTCGCTAGATCGGACTCCTGGATGCAGCTGCAGACCGACGGAGTGCTCCGCTTCCAGGGCCGCGCCCCGTCCGGACTCTCGCTCGACTGGAAGGCGATGGACGCCTTCCTGCTGCGCACCAAGGACCCGGGAGCCCTCTCCGTGTTCCTCGACGGCAAAGAAGTCGCGCTCACCGACTCGCTCAAGAACTCGGCGGGGGACTACAAGATCGTCCGGCCGTAGGGAACCCCGCCCATGGCCGTCATGACGCTTCCGAACAAACTGACGGTCGCCCGCTTCGGCATGGCGCTGGCGACCTTCGGCTGCCTCTGGACCCACGACCCGCGGTTCTACGGCTGGGCGCTGGGCCTCTACGTCGCCGCGACGATCACCGACTGGGTCGACGGCTACATCGCCCGCAAGACGCAGTCCTCCAGCGCGTTCGGCGCGCTCGCGGATCCGATCGCCGACAAGGTCCTCGTCCTGGGCGCGCTCATCGCCTGCATGCCCATCCGGTGGCTGCATATCCCCGGCTTGGCCGTCTTTCTGATCTTGGTCCGCGAGCTTTCCATCGGCGGACTCCGCACGCTCGCCGGAGTGCAGGGGAAGCTCCTCGCCGCCGAACGGTGGGGTAAGTGGAAGATGGGCATCCAGAGCGGCGCGGTGATCGCGATCCTGCTGCTCTTGGTGGCGGTCGACACGTTCAAGATGCACTTGCCCCGCGAGTGCCTGCGGCTTCCCTGGCAGCTGACCTGGCTCGCCTGCGTCGTGACCGTCGGCAGCGGCTGGCTCTACATCCGTCAAAACTGGCGCCTGCTCGAGTCCAGCTGGAGCTCGCCGGGGACCCCGAAGGGCCCGTGAACGCCGTTTGGGTCGCGTTTGCCAGCTGTATGTATTTAAGCTATATTCCGGCGAAGCTTTCGTCGGGTCTCGGCGTCGCGACGACGCGGCGTTGGACGGGGGCAGGCGCGGTCGGAACGCTCGTCGGCTGGGCGCTCTGGTACGGCCTTCCGAAGGACCCGGGCGAATACTGGGCGGCGGTCTCGGTGCTGACGGTGATCGCCTGCTGGGTGTGCGACGGAGCCGAGCGAGCGCTCGGAGTCCACGACGACACCCGGATCGTACTCGACGAGACGGTCGGCTTCTGGGCGGCGGCGGCCTGTCTGCCTCCGGGAACCGCGTGGCTGGCGGCGGCCTTCGTCCTCTTCCGCATCTTGGACGCGGTCAAGCTGCCCCCGTACCGCTGGCTGGAACGGCTTCCCGGCGGCTGCGGGGTGGTGATGGACGACGTCGGAGCCGGAGTGGCGGCGAACCTGATCCTGCAACTGACGGCGCGAGTCATCGTCGGATGAACGCCCTGCTATTGGGCGCGCTGCTCGCCCTTCCCGCCGGAGCCCAGCCCAGCGAACCGGTCGTCTCCTCGCCCACCGTCGTGCTTCCGGCCGCGCCCGATTTCGGCCCCCGGCTGCCCGCGACCAGCGGCCCGTGGGTGATCGGCGACGTCCGCTTCTACGGCGCCGTCACGGTCAGCGACTACGCGCTTCGCTCCAAGGTCCGCGCGAAGCGCGGCAGCCTCTACGGCCCCAACGATATCCAGGGCGACGTGCAGGGCCTGCTCGAGATGGGCGTGTTCAGCGCCGTCTCCTCCGGGCTCTTCGCCACCGACGAACCCGTCCCGGAGCAGTACACCGGCATCGTCGCCTCGACCGGCAACGTCCGCCTCGTTTTCTTCGTGGAGGAAAAGGGCAAGCCCGCCGCCGCGCCCGCGGTCAGCACCGCGCCGCTGCGCGCCGAGGACCGCGTGCCGCCCGCCGCCGTCAGCGGACTCATCTTCACGCCGACCGCCTATCGAGGCCTCGGCCGCTACAATCGCCCGGGCCTCGGCCTCGACTTCAACGGCGTGTACTACATCGGCCGCCTCTACGGGAAAAACTCGAGCGACTACACCACCCGCAAGACGAACTACATCGACCGCATCGGCGCCTGGTTCGTGTCCGCCGACGGCAAGATGCAGCTCCAGTCCGAGACGAAGTGGAGGCCCGCGATGGCCGCGGGCGTCCAGGGCTACTTCACCTTCCGCGACTCCCCGCAGCCGTCGATCCAGACGCCCGGCGTGACGGTGAACGTTTCGCAGAAAACGACGCGCGCCCTCGCCGACGCGTACGTGGTCTTCTCGAAGAAGTTCGGCCCGGTGCGCGGCAGCGCGGGCGTCATGCAGGGCAACTTCGGCGACGCGGTCCCGCTGCTTTCCGAATTCCTCTCGCCCCAAGCGATGACGTTCAACGGCCTCCCGGGTCGGATCGCCTCGGCGAAGACGACCTTCTTCTGCAGCCTGCTGTCGCTGCCGAAGCCCGCCTACCCGCTCGGCTTCGAGTTCATCAAGCCGAACGGCATGGCGCTCAGCCCGTATCTCATCAATTTCAAACTCGGCTACTTCCTGAAGCTGAACTTCGATATCGCCTACCTGAAATTCAAGAACGGCTACGACCTTCTGGGCATGTTCCAGTTCCGCTACAACTACTTCCCGAGCCGGTAGTTACTTCCCGAGCCGTTGGCGGGCCTGCGCCAGGAACCTTTGCGCGTCCTGGCGGGAGGGATCGATTTTCAGAACCTCGCCCATCTCTTCGGCGACCTTCTCCCAATCCTTGTCCCAGTAGAGCACCGCGAGGTTGTAGTGCGCCTGGGCGGAGCGGGGATCGGCGTCGAGCGCGAGGCGGTACTGCTTCGCGGCCTCGTCCTTCCGGTTCCGCTTCTCGAGGATGACGCCGAGGTTCAGACGCGAGTCGGCGAGCCCGCGGCGCGCCCCGCTGAAGATCTCCGGCAGGGAGTGGTACTCGCGGGCCATCTCGAGCGTCCGCTCGAACAACAAGGCCGAGTGGCCGTAGAGCGACTCCGCGTCCTCGAGCCGGCCCGCGCTGAACGTGCGGTAGGCGAGATACATCGAGGCGTCGGGGAAATGGGGCTTCCACGCCCACGAGCGCAGGAGCGCCGTCTCGCCCTCGTCGGCCCGGCCGTGCTCCACGAGCCACGAGCCCAGGCGCTCGCGGGTCATCGCGTAGCTCTCGATGATGTCCGAGGTGAAGAAGTCCGGCTGGGCGTCGTAATCGAAGCGGCCTCGGCGCGCGACGAGCTCCCACGCTCTGGGATCCGCCGCGGCCGCGGTCGAGAGCCGGACGACGAGGCCGCGCGGCGCCCCGATCTTCATGCCGTCCTGGAGCTCGCAGTCCGTCGTGAGATAGGTGTCTCCGTTGAGCGCCTCGAAGCGATCCCAATCCTGCGGCGCCCGGAGCGCCATGAGCCGGGCGGTGTCTCCGAGGCGGCGGTGGGAGTCCTGGTACCACGGAGCGCCCGCGAGCCCCTGGGCGACGAGCTTGAGGTCGGGCCGCAGACCTTCCACGCGCTGCGCGTACCAGAGGGTGAACAGGGGCACGTCCTTTTTCGCGACGAGCGCGGCGTTCCTCGGCGTCGACAGGAACACGTTCCGCGTGTAGTCGTAGTTGAAAAGGCTCCAGCGCCGGCTCACGTCCCAGCGGTGCCCGAGGGGCACCAGCCCGGCCGCCAGCGCGAGGGCCGCGGGCACGGAAAAGGCGCGCGCGAGCGCGGCGGCGCCGAAGGCCGCCAGGGCGGCCAGCACGACGTCGGAGAGCAGGTAGTGCGGATCGACGATCGCGAGCGCGTGCGGGTTCGGAGGGAGGTTCGCGAGGAACAAGAACAGCGGGCCGGAGGCCAGATACGCGAAGACGAGCCCGAGCGCCTCCGCCTTGTCGCGCCGCCACCACGCCCACAGCCCCGCGAGCGGAAGCAGAACGCCCCAGCCGAGGTAGTCCCGGAAGAGATGCCGCCCGTAGACCGCGAGGTTCGGCAGGAACAGCTCGCCCGTCTGGTAGTTCCGCGACAGGAGATCGAGCGTCCCGCCGTAGCTCCGCCGGGTCAGCGAGCCGACGAAATTCGAGAGCTTCGCCGGGTGGTTCCAATCGAGCCACGGACCCGCCGACGACCTCACCGGCAGGTAGAGGTAGACCGAAAGCCCGAGCAGGGCCCACGGCACGGAGCGCGCGAGCCAGGACGCGGGGGAGCCCTCGGCTTCCTTCCATTTGCCCGAGCTGAAGACGAGCCAGAGCAGGCCCGGCGCCCACAGGAGGAGGTCGGTGCGGTTGGCCAGCGCGAGGCCGTAGAGGAACACGAAGCCCCGCCAAAGCCGCCGGTCGTACGCGACGCGCAGGCGCAGCGCGAGACCGAGGAGCACCGCGGCCTGCAGCAGCGTCAGCGCGTACATCTCGGGCACGATCGCGACCGACCACCAGATCCGGTTGCAGCCGAGCCACACGGCTCCGAAGAGCGCGGCGCCGAGGCCGGCGACGGGCTCGAGCGCGAGGAAGAGGGCGGCCAGGGCCGCCGCGGAGCAGAGCGCCGACAGCAGGGTCAGGCGGTACGCCGGCGACCCGAACGGCAGCGCCTGCGAAAGCTTGCCGAGAAGGATGTAGAGGGGATAAGACGGCGGATGGGAGACCCCGAGCGTCGCGGCGGAGGTCGCCATCTCGCCCGCGTCGCGATACGCCGCCAAATAGGGCGGCATCGTGTACAGATACGCGGCGAAAAAACCGAGAAACAGCGCGAGGGCCGCGTTCTTACGCAAACCCGAGCCTCCGGCGGAGCAGCCACTCGAGCGTCAGCAGGACCGCCGCGAGCCACAGCCACGCCGTCGAGTCCCACGGATTCGTGCGGCGCAGCACCTCGGACTCGCGGCGCACGGGCGGAAGCCGGTCGAGCCAAGCCGACACCGGCACGCGGTCGAGATCGGAATACTCGCCGCCCGAGCGCCCGGCCGCCTCCTGCAGGCGGCGGCGGTTGAGCGCGGACTCCGGCGGACGAGGATGCCACGTGAAGCGCGCGCGGTCCTCGCCCCAGGCTTGGCCGCGGTAGCGCGCCACCGCGCGCAGCTCGTGCGGGCCTTCCGCGAGGCCGGTCAGCTCGACGTCGAAGACGCCGGGCCGGCGCTCGCGAGGGACGACCGAGCTCGATTTGCCGCCGGGCGAGGTCCAGAACACTTTCAGGTCCGCGTCGGCCCCCGACAGCGGCCGGAAGCCGTCGTCGAATAGATGCACGGTCAGGACCGCGGGCTCGCGCGGCGGCATCCGGTCGGGCAAAGGGGCGAAGCGCACCTTCTTGAGCTCGAGCGAGCCGCTCAGGTACTGCACCGCGCGCGACCAGAAGCGCGAATAGAACGCGGAAAGCTTCCAGTCGGCGCCGGAGCCGAGGCGCCAGCGCCACGTGGAGTCCGAGCCGACGACCATCACCTTGCCCTTCCCGTACTCGCGCACGGAGACGATCGGCAGGGGCTGGCCCTGCGGCGTCTTCTCCGTCGGGTGGGCGAGCAGCACGGTCGCGCCGGGACGCACCGCCTGGAAGCGGTTGAAGCCGTCGAGCGCCGGCAGGGACTTCCACAGCGCGGCCACCGCCTCGGGCGTGTCCGCGAGGCGCACCAGCGGGTTCTCCGGCGCGGCGAGCTTCGGAAAAAAAGTGCCCGGCTGGTAGTCGTCCGGGTTCTGCCACAAGGACACCGGGAGGATCTCCTCGAGCGGCGTGCCCTGGTAGCCGCCCCGCGTGAACGCGTTCGAACCGCCCACGACGAGGAGGCCGCCGCCCTGGGCGACGAACCGCTTCAGCCCGTCGAGATACTGCACGGGCAGGTTGAAGCGCCAGTACGCGAAATTCTCGAGGATGAAGAGGTCGAACTGCATCAGGTTCTGGACGAAGATCTCTTGAGCGGGGAAAGGGATCAGCGACAGCTCGTTGTCGGAGACGGGGCTCACGTTTTCCGGGTTGCGCAGGATGACGAACGACACCAGCTCATGGTTCGGGTCGCCCCGGAGCTGCTCGCGCAGGTGCGAGTACTCGATGCTCGGGCGGCCCGCGAGGTACATGATGCGGTACTTCTGGCGGATGACCTGCACGCCGAACTCCTTCGAGACCGCGACTTCGCGCGCGCCCGCGCCCGCCGAGCCCGCGGCGACCGCCTCCACGCGGAAGCGCTCCTCTCCCAAAGACGACGCCTCGGCGGTGAGCGTCGCGGTCAGCACCTCGAACGGGGACGCCACGGTCAGCTTGGCGGAGCCCGCGAGGGCCGCGCCCTTCCAGAGCCGGAGCTCCACCTCGGTCCCCGCGAGCTCCGAGGCTTCCACCGAGGCGGTCACGGGGAACCGCGCGTGCAGGAAGGTGAAGTCGGGCGTGCGGAGCTCGGCGAAGGCGAGCGAGCGCGCGGCCTTCTTCGGCCCCACGCCGAGGGCGTCGACCGGCGAGCGCCAGCGCGAGAGCGCGGCGTCGACGGAGGCCGCGTCGTCAGAAGCGCCGTCCGAGAGGAGCCATAGCCTGGAAGAGGGCGGGCCGTCCGAGACGTCCTGGAACGCGGCCGCGAGATCGAAGCCGGCGGAAGCGGGCTTGAGCGCCGCGAGGTCCTCCCAGCGGACGCGGCGGCCGCGCTCGGCGGCCGCGTAGAGCACCGGCTCGGAGCGCTCCTCGAGCTCGGCGCGGTGCTTTTCGAGCCACTCGACCGCGCGCTCGAGGCGCGTCGTCTTCCCTCCGTCCTTGGCGCCCATGCTGAGTCCTTGGTCGACGACGATGGAAAGCCTCGGCTTGGTGAGCCGGGCCTGCAAGCTCTCCAGCACGGGCTGGGCGCCGGCCAGCGCGAGAACTCCGGCGGCGGCGCAGCGCAGCGCGCGCAGGCGCAGCGGCGTGCGGCGCTGCAGCTTCCACGCGAGGGCGGCGAGCCCGCCCGCGCCCAACGCGATCGCCCAGCCGCCCGGCCCTCCGTCGAAAGCGAGGCCGATCATGGGACGGTCCCCGAGCGCATCTTCTGGAGCAGGTAGGGCTGATGCACCGCGTCCTGCTTGTAGTTCCCGGTGAGCGCGTACATCACGATGTTGAGCGTGAGCTTGCGCGCGTTTAGGCGCTGGCTCTCGCCGCCGGGGACGCACTCGTACAGGAAGTTGCCGAGCGCGTCCTTGGCCCACGCCCCCAAGGAGTCGTTCCGGTCGTAGAGCACCACGGTGCGCCCGCCCCACGCGATGCCCTCGAGCGACGACGCGACCGCCGTCCTCGCGGCCACGGTGCGCAGGATGAAAAACGTCTTGTGCACGACGTGGTCGGCGCCGAGAGGAGCGAGGTCGTCGTCGGGAAACACGTGGCGCATCGTCTTTCGGACCCACGCGTCGAAAGGGCTCGAGCGCTGGCCGGAGGCGTCCTCGATCCACAAGAAGCCGCCGGCGGTGAGGAAGTCGCGCAGGCGGCGGATCTCCTGGTCGGTGAGGTTCGGGGGCGCCTGGCGGCCGGTCAGGAGCAGGAAGGGGGAGGTGAAGAGCTTTTCGTCGTCGAGCGAGATGATCCGTCGGTCGGGGACGGAGAGCACGCTCGTGACGGTCGCCAGGTACTGCAGCGCCTCGACGTGCGCCGTCGGGTACGGGTCCCACGAGCCCTCGTATTTCAGCTGCGTCCAGACGAACTTGTCGCCCTCCTGCGCGCGCGCGGAAACGGCGGCGAGCGCGAGCAGAAGCGCCGCGGCCGCCGCCGCCTTGACCTTCGGCGGGCGGGCGGAAGTCCCTTCCGGCTCGCGTTTCGGCGCGGAGAGGAGCGTCTCCGCGAGCAGAAACAGAAGCGCGAGGGCGAGGGCCCAGCCCCGGGCCTCGCGGCCGTAAAGCGACCGGATGAAGCCCTCGCCCGCGTCCACGACGGAAACCTGGCGCCACGGCGGCGAGCCGGCCGGCGCGGGATCGGACTCGCCGGTCGAGCGGTCGAGGTTCACCGCGTACGGCTCGGCCTCCGCTCCGTCGGCCTCGAGGAAGTAGACTCCGGGCTGCCTCGTGTCGCCGTACGAGGCCGCTCTGCCCACGACGCGGACGACGGCGCGG
>JACRDR010000356.1 GCA_016212845.1 Elusimicrobiota bacterium | reverse complement strand
TTTCCCTTGGTTGGCGCTTGAGCGGCGCGCCGCCAACCGCGTGAATCTGCGGCGCCTGGATGTCGCCGGCGACCGCCCACAGGACGGCGAAGCGAAGGTTAGCGGAGCTCGGCTCGTGCTTGCTCAACGATATCCTCGGGGTTCTCCATGGTATGGCGGAACGTGCCGACGCCGACCCTGACCTTGCCGGGATACTCGAGCTTGGAAAGGTCGGCGCGCATGCGCTCGGCCACGAGCCTCGCCTGGTCGACCGTGGCGGTGGCGAGCACGACGCCGAAGGGCGCCTCGTCGTGCGGCGTGCGCGAGACGATGTCGATGTCGCGCGTCGTCTCCTTCAAGAGCCGCGCGAGCACGCGCAGCGCGTCGGCCCGGCGCGCCTCGGGAACCTCGTCGAGCCCGATCGCCACCAGGAGCACCGACAGCGGCAGCGCGTAGCGCCGGCTGCGCGAGAATTCTTGGCGCAGGCGGTTTTGGAAATAGGAGGCGCTGTGCACGCCGTAGTCCTCGTCGAGCAGCGAGCGGTTCTTCAACTCCTCGACCTCGATCGCCTTGGCGATGGATTGGCCGCCCCATTCCGCGAGCAGGGTAAGCAGGTTCACGCTCGCGCTGTTGAAGCGCAAAAAGGGCATCGCCTGCACCGCGAACACCGCCGCGACCTCTCCCGAAGGATCCATCAGCGGGGCCGCCATGATCGCGTCGCTCTTGGCGCCGACGGCCGGCGTGTCGTTGTCCTCGGCGACCAATAAATCGCGCAGGGACATCACGCGCCGCTCGGAAGCGGCCTTGCCGATGATGCCGACGCCGCCCGCGACGGCGCGCGGGTAGTCCTCCGGACCCTCCCAGCCGTGCTCCGAGAGCAAGCCCCATTGGGCGCCCTGCCTCACGTAGATCGCGGTCTTGGTCGCCTGAAGCGCCTGCGTGAAGAAGTCGAGCATCGCGGGGAACAGCGCCGAGCGGTCGAGCGTCCCCAATTCCTGGGAGCCGTGATAGAGGGTGACGACCGACGACATCTGCGAGACGACCTGCTGCTCGACGGCCCGCATCGCCTTCTGCTGGAGATGGATCTGGTTCTGCAGGCCGCGAACGCGTCCGGCCATGTCCTCGATGCGGCGGCGGAACGCCGCGCGCGAGTGCTCCCAGCGGTCCGCGACGAAGCCCAGCGCGATGCCGACGAGCATGAAGAGGCCCGGCTGGAAGTAAAAGTCGTTGTCCTCGAGGCGGAAGCCCTCGCCGGACGAATAGGTCCCGTAGATGAGAAGGCCCGCCGACGCCGCGCCGGAGAACAGCCCGGCGCCCAGGCCGTAGCGCAGGCCGAACAGCAGGACCCCGAGCCAGTAGGGGTTCGGGCTGATGTCGCGAAAGCCCGGGTGCTCGGGGAAAGCCGCCTTCTGGAGGGCGAACATGAGCCCGTAGAAAACCGGGATCTCGAAGACCCACGCCAAGCTTCGTCCGGCCTTCGCGGCCTCGCCGGGGATCGCGGCCTCGCCGCGCTCGACCGCCTTGGAGCGTTCGTCGCGCTCCTTGGGCTCCGCCTTCGTCGTCTCTTCGCCGCTCATTTGATCTCCGGCGGGAACCGCCATTCCACCGACAGGCGTCCCGCCTCGCTTTTTCCGCCGACGCCCTGGCTGTCCTCGCGCGTCAGCTCGTAGCCCGCGCGGATCAGCCAGGGCTTGGCGAGGACCCACTCGAAATTGCCGCCCATGCCTACCAGGTTGCCGGACCCGAAGCGCCGGCCGTGGACCGGGTCGTGGCCGTTGTAGACGTACCCGTCGGCGCGCACGCGCCCGTCGAGCCAGTGCTTGCCGAAGGAAAGCACGGCGTAATGCGTGCGGGCGTATTCTACCAGAGGCAGCCGGGCGAAGAACGCGTTGTCGCCGGAGGCGTTGACCATCACGTAGCGATAGCCCAGGCCGACGTAGAGAGGCCGGTTCGCGACGGTGACGACCGCCTCGGGCGTGAGCACGCGCTGGGTCGCCGAGCCGCCGGAGGGCAGGCTCGCCCGGTTGAGGCGCGCCTGGCCGCCCAAGTAGAGCCGCCGCAGCGGATACGTCGCCACCTGCAGCTGCGCTTCGTGGCTCTTGGCGCCGACGAACGCCGCCTCGACCGACTCGAGCCACGCGCGGTTCACCGAGATCTTCCCATCGACGAAAAGCTGGTCGCTGCCCTTCCAATGAAAAAAGGCCCCCGGAGAGGCGGCGTTCATGCCGCCGCCGGACCGGACGTCGAAATCGCCGCCGAGCGTGACGTCCGCCCACTCGCGCGCGAGCGACGCCTGGAGTCCCGCGACGGTCTTCTCCTCTTGGCGCGTCTTGAGCCGGTAGCCGCCCGAGTCGGCCTCGGCCTCGAGGCGCCAGCGGCGCCAGGGGTATGCCAAGAGCGTCGCTCCGGTCTCGACGACGCGCGTGCCCTTCGTCTCGCGCCAGCGGATCATGGGGCCGGCCCGCCGGTGGCTCTGCCGGATCACCTCGGTCGTGAGGTCGCGGCCCTGCTTCTCGTAGGAGCCTCTGCCCGCGACGCTCAGATCCTTCTCGGCCTCGGGCCAGCCTCGCTCCTGCACTTCGAGCTCGGCTCGCGCCATGCGCAGGCCGTCGTCGTCGGGCATCGCGGCGACGCTTTCGTCCAGGTGGCGGCGCAGCGCCTCGCGGCGGCCGCCAGCGCGCAGACGCTCGGCCTCGAGATGCCGCCACCGCGCCTGAATCTGCGGCTTGGCGAAGCGCTCGCGCATGAGCTGGATCGGCTCGATCGCGGCGTCGAGATACTTGTAGTCGATCAGCACCGACGCCCATTCCGCGAGCGTCTCGGACTCGCGGGGGGCCGAGTCGAAGAGCTTGCCGAACTCGTCGTCGAACTGCGACCGCCAACCGAGCCGTGCCTGCAGATGCAGCTTCATGCGGACGAGAGACGGCTCCGTGGCATCCTTGAGCTCCTCAAGCGCCGTCTTCGCCCACTTCCGGCCTTGGATCGGCGAACCCTCCGCGTAGGCGATCTCCGACAGGTAGTACGGCGCGACCGGCTCAACGAAGATATCCCGGACCTTGAGGAAGGCCCGGCGGGCGCGCGGCACGTCGCCGATGGCGAATGAGAGCTCGCCCAGCTGCAGCAGGAGGCCGGCGTCATCGGAACGGCCGGCGAGCAAGCGCTCATAGAGTTCGGCCGCGTCTTTTAAGCGGTTCTGCGCGATGCGAATGCGCGCCAGACGCATCGTCCAGGGGCCGGTGTCGACGTCGACCGCAAGCCCCTTCTGCGTCAGGGCCTCGGCGTCGTCGAGCCGCACCTCCTCGATGAAAAGGTCGACGAGAAGCAGGCCGCGCCGCCGCTCGTCGGTCGAGATGCCCGAAAGGGAAGAAGTCGACACGGAAGGTATCGCGCCGGCGGAGGCGACCGCGGAGCGGCGCTCGGTCTGCGGCCGGTGCTCGAGGGCGGGATCCTTGCGCGGCGGCGCCTCCGCGAAGGCGGACGCGACACAAAGACCGGCGGCGAAGATCGCGCTCATCGCTTCCCCTTCGGCGCCGATCCGCGAAGTTTTTCGAGCGAGAGCGAGCCGAGCGTCGACTGCAGAAGCTGGATCGCGCGCGCCCGGTCGCCTGCGTCGAGATACAGCGTCGCGAGCTTCTCGGTGGCCTTGTGGTCGCCGGGGTACTTCTTCAAATAATTCTCGAGGATCGTTATCGCTTCTTTGTCGTGCCCGAGCGTCTCCTCGATGTAGGCGTAGTTCAGGTAGTTGTCGGCGCCGTCGGGCTCGAGCTCCAGCACCTTCTTGTACTGATCGGCGGCCTCCTGGAGGCGCTCCTGGTCTACGAGATAGGAAATCAGCGTGCGGCGGCGCTCGGAGTCCTTCGGGTTCTTGTCGATGCGCAGCTTCAAGACGTCGATCGCCCGGTCGATCTGGCCTTCCTGCTGGTACATGTAGACGAGAAAGTCCTCGCCCGAAAGATCGTCGGGAAAGCGCTGGAGAAAAGCGCGAAGGCGCTCGATCGCGCGCGGCCGGTAACCTCGGTCGTTGAGAGAGTAGACGAGATTCCACCAGCGCTCCTTGTCGCCCGGCTGCCGAACGATGAGCGACTCGAAGATCTGGAAGGCTTCCTCCGGACGCTTGTCCTCGAAAAGGATCTGCGCGAGCTCATGCGGCCAACTCTGGTCGGCCGGGTCGATCTTGACGAGCCTCCGGATCTCGGCCTCGGCCTCGGGGAAGCGCTTCAACTCGCACAGGAGCGAGGCGCGGTCGGCGATGAGACCGATATTGTCGGGCTCGAGATCGATCGCCGACTTCATCTCGGCGAGGGCCGCGTCGAACTTTCCGCTGAGGCGATAGACGCGCACGAGCGTGCGGCGCAGCTCGACGTTCGAGGGCTGCTTGCGCTTGGCCTCGAGCAGAAGCTCGATCGCCTTGTCGAGCTGCTTCCGTTCCATGAGGAGGCGCAGCATCTCGCCCAAGTAGCTGTCGCCCTCGCCGGAGAGCTCGGCGAGCGCCGTCAAGGCGCGAAGCGTGGCCTGATCGTCCTGCTTCGCGGCGGATAGCTGGAACGCCTGATACATCAGCTCCTCGAGGTAGCGCTTCGGCGGCACCGGCAGTCGTTTGGCGTCGTCGAAGAGTTCCCAGCGGAACGCGAGGCCCCGGTCGTCCTGCCCGAGGCGCTTGAAAAGGGCGAGGACCGCGCGGCCCGTCTCGACGTCGCCTTTGCGGTGGCGGTAAAACGCGACCATCGGGCCGACCGCCTCGTCGGGGCGGCCCGCGGCCTCGAGCGCGTGCACGAGGGCCATCGTCGCGCCCTTGTGGTACGGGTGGCGCTGTAGGTAGTCGCGGAAGAACTGCACGGCGGCCCCGCGGTCGCCCTCCTGCTTGTGCATGAGGCCGCGCGTGTACTCGCTCGGGTAAAGAATCCAGCCGCCGATCAAGAGCAGGGTGAAGAAGCCGCCGAGCTCCGCGCGGCTGAAGATGATCATCCGGCGCGCTCCACCCGCACGTCGAGCGGGTCCCGCCCCTTCGCGGCGTCGGGGAACTCGATGGTGAGCCGGCCCGCCGCGTCGGCGGAGAGCGTCCTGCTGAACGCGCCGCTCGTCACCTTCCAGGAGCGGCCCGAGCCCATACCCGAGAGGACGCAGACATCCGACCACCAGCCCCGGCGCTTGAACGCGACCTTTTCCGGCCCCGCGGACCAGCCCTCGATCTCGAAGCTCGCCTCCTCCAGATGCGGCGTATGCCGCTCCTGCTCAGCAAGCACGAGTTCGCGGTCGTCGGCGGTGTCTAGAAAGATATAGAGGCTGCCGAGCTCGCGCCTGTAGCCTATAACGCCCTTAGAGGCCGCCACGTCGGGCCACCCGACCTCGGAATCGAACCGAATCGTGCGCAGATTCGGCGCGTTCGAGAACCTCCATCGCCGGGGCCCCGCGCGCGCGATCTTCACCGCGTCGAAGTCCAGGCCGGAGCGGATGTAGCGGCTAGCGAAGACGGGGAGGACCGGCTGGGTGCGAACCCAGTCGAGCACGGTCTTGAGCGCGGCGAGGGCGGCGTAGCGCTCCGCGGTGTAGAAGTGCACGTAGACGTCCATCGGCTTGATCCGCTTGGGAGCGGCTGTGCGCTCAAACGTCCCGATGACGTCCTTGAAGCCGTAGAAGCGCTCGGTCCATACTTCGGTGTAGTCCTCCTCGTTCGGCATCGGCGTGTACACCTGCCGGAAGCGGCCGATGGGCCGCGTGAAAGGGAAAAGCATCGAGTACGTCGGGAAGACATGATCCATCCGGCCGCCGCCGCCGTTCATCGCGATGATGCCGCGCTTCTCCAGGAGCTCGAACGCTTCGGACGAAGGCAGGCAATCGCCGGTCCAAAGGAAGACCTTCACGTCCTTCTTGCCGGGAAGCACCCGGGACTCTATAAGGTCGATCGAGCCGTCGATCTCCTGCTTGTTCGTCATCTTGTAGCGCGGTATGTTGACGGCGACCTTTCCCGTGCGCCAGACCAACGGGTGCGCGTAGCCGTGAGACGCGGCTTCGACGTTCGGACTGGCCATAACGCGCCGCGAGATATCCAGCGACGAGGCGTCGTTGTAGAGCTGGAGGTCCATGTAGCCGGCGACGAGACCGACCGTGAAGGGCATGTCCGGGTACTTGGCGATGATCTCCCTCATGAAGATCTCGCCGCTGATTTTGTGGCGGTCGAGCTCGCTCAGGTTATAGAAGCCGTCGCCGTCGATCTGGCTCAGGAACACGCGGCGGCCGTTGAGGGTCGCGACGTCGGGCCGCGGCAGCCCCTTGAGCCCGAAGACGGCCTCGAAAAACTTGAAGGGGTCGGTCACCCAGCGCGTCATATGAGGCTCGATCTGCGAGTTGAAATAAAGCCAGAAAGGATCGAGGGCGATCCCCCCGCGCGGCGTGATCGCGACGGGCTGGGAGATCTCGTCTTTCTCGGTGAACTGTAAAGTGAGATACGCGGTCGCCCCCGGCAGGAGCTTGATGCGGGGGACGGTGCCGCGCTCGCTCGGGTCGACGCGGCGCTCGAAGCCGACCATAGACGAGTTCGCCGAGGAGATGTTCACCGACATCCCGTCGACCGACTGATAGCCCGAGCCCTGCAGGCCGAGGAGCCGCATGGCGGAAGAGCACTCTTTGAACATGTGCCCGCCCTCGCCGCGGTTATAGAAGCCGAGTTCGCCGACGAGCGCCACCCGCTTGCCCGCGCGCATGGCGGCCTCGAGCCATTTGCACGCGGGACGCGGGTCCTCGAACGCGGCGGCGGCGGGCAGCCACGCGGCGACGCCGACATAGCCGGGCAAGGACGGGTCGGGCAGCGGCTTATCCGCGTCGATGTAGTCCAGATGGATGCCGAGATAATTCATCACGATCTCGGCGCGTACGTGAAACGGGTGGAAGAAGACATCCTTCTGCTCATCGGGAATTTGCGACGAGCGATAGAGGACCGCGACCTTGCGCGGAAGCTCCTCGGGGACGGGAGCGGCGAGCGCGGCGCCGGCCAGCCAAAGCGCGAGGATCACGGATCGATTCGTCCGTAGCGCTCGAGCGTGGGCGACGCCACATACGGACGGAACCCGTTCTCGCGAGAGCGGCGCACCGCGTTCTTGAGCCATCCCTTCTCGCGTTCCTCGAGCCGCGCGTACAGCAGGACGAAGACGGGCTTGCCCGTCTTTCGCACGAACTCCTTGAGCCGCTTCTCCTTCTCGAAGGAGTGCTCGCGGGGCGTCGGCCCGCACTCGGAATACTGCGGCAGGCAGCGAGTATAAAGGTCCTCGACGAGTAGGCCGTCGATGTCGGGGGCGACGGCCTCGGCGATGGAGATTCCGTTATTGACGACGATCGCGATCGTCGGGTTCTTAGCGCGGACCTCTCGGATGAACGCCGCGGCCGCGTCGACGCTTCCGGCGAATTTCACGGGCGCGCTCGACTCGAAGTATTCGGCGGTGTCGAGGGTATCGAACATCACGCCTTCGTAGCCCTTGTACAAGGCGTCCGAGATCACCCGGTCGTGCAGGAGCGAGCGCCACTCGGGCGAGCGGAGGTCCACCCGGTGCGCGGAGGGCCAGTCGGGGTTCGGCTCGATCACGTACGGCCGGCCCTTCACCGAGCTCCAGAAGGCCCGCCGCTCGTCCACTTCCCCTACGCTGACGTAGGCGAGCCGCACGGGGCCGCTCGTCGAAGGAACCTGAAAATTATCGGGGTCGACCATCGCGAGGTCGAGGTCCTTCCAGATCCGGTCCGAGATGTTGCCGCCGTAAAAGCAGATCCACTTCTGCGCGGCCGCGACCGCCGGCCGCGCGCGCGGCGCGGGCTTGGCCGCGGGAATAGCCGCGGCCTTCTTTTTGGCCTTGGGCGCCGCGCTCGGCGCGGGGGTTGGCGCCGGTCCGCCCGCCCCGAGAGCGGCCGGGGCGAGAAGCGCGGCGAGGATGAGGCCGGCGGTCACTCCGGGCAGCGGGTCGAGATAAGCTCTTCCCGCCGCTTCAGGAGCGCCTTCGTCCAGTCGTCGACCGTAACGCGCCGAGACCTGCCGTCCGCGGTGCGGATCGGGTTCTCGTACTGGCCGAGCGTGTCGAAACGCGCGCCCTTGAAGAGGTCGCGGATCTGCTGCTCGCTGAGGCGGCCCATCAAATCCGCGAGGAATTTGCGGCCGCCCTCGCTGATCTTGGGATTCGCCGACGCCTGCCAGGTCGGCTTGAAGTCGGCGATGCACTTCGACTTGTCCTTCCAGAGGCTGGTCTTCTTCGTCCAGTGATGAAAGGAAGTCTCATTGTTGGTGCCGCCGAAAACGCCGCCCAAGTCGGTGGCGTAGGCGATAGGCGACTTGCACTTCGCGTCGCCGTCGGGGCAGATGAGCCGCTGCTGATTGGTCGTGTTGTCGCCGTGGTTGACGAAGACCGCGAGCAGGCGGAGCGCGTCGACCTCGGCCTTCGAGGAGCCGCCCTTCGCCGGGTCGAGCTTATCGAGCTCATCGAACGTCCAGCCTTGGTCCGCGCTCTCCTGCAGGTCCTCGCCCTTGAGCCTCTTCTGGACGGTGGCCGGCTCGAAGACGCGCGTCGCGCGCGGACCGTCCTGGGACACGAACGGGTCCTCAGGGCAGTTCTCGCACTTGATCTTCACCGACCAGATCGGGTCGGAGTAGAAGCCGAGCGCCCAGAAGAAGCGGGAGCCGGCGACCTCGCCGAAGACCTCGTGATTCTTGTCGGCCCCGTACTTCACCTTGAGGCGATTGTTGGACTTGTCCCAGCAGGGGAACTTGCGGGAGTGTCCGCCGAGGGGCTTGAGAGGGTCCTTTTCCTCGTACTTGCAGGGGATTTCCTCGCCCGCCTTATACCCTTCCGGCCCGTTGAGGAGGTCCATCTTCTCGACCTCGACCGCCTGCCAGACCTTGGCGCGCTTGAGGCCGTCGAGCCGCTGCATCTCGC
Source organism: Elusimicrobiota bacterium (assembly GCA_016212845.1). Lineage (GTDB taxonomy): Bacteria > Elusimicrobiota > Elusimicrobia > UBA1565 > JACRDR01 > JACRDR01. The sequence continues at coordinate 14,008 of JACRDR010000356.1, read as the reverse complement.
TGACGAGTCTCGCCGAGGCCGCGCTCGCGGAAATCGAGATGACGAATAGGGCCGATAAAACGTCACATTTTCTCAATATCATCGTCGTAAATATACCAAAATACGAGGGAAGCAGGAGCCTCGCCCGTCCCCCTGGCATTCCCCTCGAGAATCGTTTATACTGCATTACCGCCGAAAAGTTGTGACATGAGTGTGACAAAACGCGTTTTCCTGGTCGACGACGAGGTCGACATGACCCAGTTGGTCGGTGCCTTGTTGAAATTCAAGGGCTACCAGCTGGAGTCCTCGAACGATCCGGAGGCCGCCCTCGAACGGCTGCTGGTCGAGGACTTCGACTGCGTCGTCATGGATCTCATGATGCCGCGCCTCGACGGACTCGCGCTCCTCGACATCCTCCGCTCCAAAGGGCGCCGCATGCCGATCATCGTCCTGTCCGCCAAGAGCCTCGAGGACTCGGAGCGCAAAGCCCTGCTCGCCAACGGCGCGCGCTTCGTCCCCAAGCCGATCTCCCCCACCCGCCTCGTCCAGATCGTCCAAGAGACCGCCGCCCAGGCCCCCTCCGTAAAGTAGTGCTATAATCGCCCTCCCGTGGGCTACGCCGCCGCGCTCTTCCTCATACTCGCTTTTCCGGCCCGTGCACAAGACTCGGGCGCGCTCGGCATCGCAGACGGCAAAGGCGGCTTCTACTCCGTCACCAACCGCCAAGGCCGCTCCGGCTACTTCCAGATCACCAAGCTGACGTCCAGCGGGGGCGTTCTCTGGAACGTCCCCTACGACCCGGGCGAGGACGTGCGCGCCGCGGTGCTCGCGGTCGACAAGGAAGGCGCCCTGCTCGTGGCCGGCACCCTCCGCTCCAAACAGCGAACCTATACGATGCTCGCCAAATTCACCCCTTTCGGCGCCTTCTCGTGGAAGCAAATCCACGACGGCGGCGGCGACTCGATGCCGACCGCCGTCTCGGTGGACCCGGACGGCAACGCTTTCGTCGCGACGACCGTCGACGACGACAGCGCGAGCTTCCTCCGGGTCGTGCGTTTCGGGCCGCTCGGCGCTTATTTCTGGGGCTCGAACTACAAGAACGGACGGCACGCGTACGCTCGATCGATGTCGCTCGACCCCAACGGCGACGCGCGAGTGACCGCGGAAGTCTGCTTCGGCGACCTGTCTCGAGGACTGCAGACGCGCCAAGTCGTCTTCACGACCTATGGAGCGGTGGTGCCGCAATGAAAACGATCCTGCTGTCTTTGGCCCTGGCCTTCTCCGCCGCGCAACCCGCCGGTCCCGGAGACACCTTCGTCGCGCTCGTCACTCAGCCTTGGACTACCCTCGACCCGGCGGTCGCGACCGACGCGGGAAGCTACGGCATCGTCGCCAACGTGTACGAACCGCTGCTCGGCTTCGAAGGCGGCAACGGGCACATCCGGCCTTGGCTCGCGTCCCGCGTGCCCACGCCGGAGAGCGGCCTCGTCTCGCGCGACGGCCGGACGTACCGGTTCCCGATCCGCAAAGGCGTGCAGTTCCATCTGGGCGGGATGCTCACCGCCGAGGACGCACGCTACTCGCTCTTGCGCGAGATGCTGATCGAGACCCCCGGAGGCACGAGCTCCTTCCTGCTTCGCCCGATCCTCGGCGTCGACTCCGTCCTCGACGATAAGGGGCGCTGGGCGCTCGACCCCAAGAAGGTAGAGCGCGCGCTCCGCGTCGAGAAAGAGGAGCTCGTCATCGAGCTGGCGAAGCCGTTCCCGGGCATCCTCGCGATCGTCGCCTCGATCCCCGTCGTGCTGCCGAAAGCCTGGGCGATCTCGAAGGGCGACTGGGACGGACGCGTGCCGAAGATCGGCGATCCGCCGCCGGCGGCGTCCTCCGCCTTGCGCACCGAGACGAACGGCACCGGCGCGTTCAAGCTCGAGAAGTTCTCCGACGGCGGCGCGCAGACTTGGCTCGCGCGGTTCGACGACTACTGGGGTCCTGCGCCGCGGCTCGCGGCCGTCTACCTGCGCGCCGAGCCGTCGGCCGCGATCCGCTCCGCGCTCCTGCGCTCGGGCGAGGCGGACTTCGCGGTGCTCGATCGCTGCGATTTAATGGCGCTCGAGGGCGCCAAGCGCGTGGTGATCGACGAAGGCCTGCCGAACTACTCGAGCGGCGACGCGCTGTTCCTCACGCTCGACGTCGACGCGCAGGACAATCCCCGGCTGGGCCCGGGCGTCTCCTCCGATTTCTTCCGCGACGAGAAGGTCCGCAAGGCCTTCGCGCACGCTTTCGACGGCGAGGAGTATCTCCGCCAGGCGCTCGGCGGCAAGGGGCAGCGCGCCGGCGGGCCGATCCCGCCGACCCTGGCGGAGCGGTCGCGTCCGAACCCCTTCCCGTTCGACCCGGAGAAGGCGAAAGCCCTCCTGCGCGAGGCGAAGGGCGGCAAGCTCTGGGTCAACGGCTTCCGCCTCACCGTGACGTACCGGCGCGGCTCGCTCCGGGGCCAGGTCGCCTCCGAACTGCTCCAGCGCGGCGTCCAGGCGCTCAATCCCGCGTTCAAGATCGACCTCGAGGCGCTCGCGCCCGCCGACTTCGATCGCGAGTCTCAAGCGCACCGCCTCGCGGTATTCCCCCGCTCGCTCGCGCCCGATTATCCCGACGCGCACGCGGTCGCGTTCGACTTCTTCCATTCGAAGGGCTTCGGCGCGAAGGCCCAGCGGCTCGCCGACGGCGAGCTCGACCGGCTGGAGGAAGCCGCGGCCGGCGAGGCCGATCCGTTCAAGCGCGGCGAGAAGTACCGAGCGCTCGAGGCGCTCGCGGCCTCCCGCGCCTACCAGATCTACACCGCCTTCCCCGAGCCGTTCAAGGCGCGCGCCGCCGTCCTCAAGGGCGTCAAAGGCGACCAATCGATGTCCGCCCTCGGCCTGGCCAACCTTTTGTACTGGCCTTCCCTCTCGAAAGATTAGTCTAATCGGACCTCTTGCCCGGAGGTCCTATGATCTTCACCGCACTCGTGTTGGCGAGCCGGTTGTCGTGGGCGCAGGCCGTTCTCCCCGCCGCGCCGCCGGAGATGAGGCTGCTCGAGACGCCGCCGGTCGGACTCGAAGCCCCGGTTCCGGGCCCGGTCGCGTGCTACGCGGCCTCGAAGGACCTCACGCAGTATCCTCCGCTCCTTTGCGCGGGCGCCGCCTCCGACGCCCCGGCCGCCTGCTTTGCCGCGGCCAAAGGCCTGACGCAGTACCCCGCGCTGCTCTGCTCGGGCGCCCGCTCGAACGCGCCGGCGGCCTGCTTCAACGCCGCGAACTCCGAGACGCGCTTCCCCGCGCTCTTGTGCGCGGGCGCGGCGTCCAACGCGCCGCTCGACTGCTTCCGCGCGAACCAAAATCTCACGAATTATCCGGCGCTCCTCTGCTCCGGAGCGGCCTCCGCCGCCGGACCGGCGGCCTGCTTCGCCGCGGCGAAGGACCTCACCAACTATCCCGCGCTCTTGTGCGCCGGCGCGGCGGACGCCGGACCGGCCGCCTGCTTCTCGGCGGCGAAGGGCCTCACGAGCTATCCGGCCCTGCTTTGCGCGCGCGCCAAGTCGCTCGCTCCCGTCGAGTGCTTCAAAGCGGCCAAGGAGAAGGGCGCGCAGTATCCGGCGCTGCTCTGCTCGGGCGCCGAGTCGAACGAGCCCGTCTCCTGTTGGGAGAAGAGCGCTTCGACGACGCAGAACCCCGACCTCCTCTGCTCGCCGAACGGCGCGCTCAAGGCGGTCACGCTCGAGAAGATCGACCCGTCCTACGATCTCCCGTATCCGTTCCCGTTCAACCATCCGTACCCGTTCCGGTTCCCGTTCCCCGACCCGTCCCGCGACCCGTCGGCGCCTAAACCCCAACCGTAAAACAAGTTTGCACGTCCGTCGTTCGTCCGCAACCGGCCGCGCCCTACAATGGGAGCATGCCGGAGCGGAAGGTGACGACGGACCACGGCATCATCCGCCGCTGGGTGGAAGAGCGGGAAGGAAAACCCGCGACCGTGCGCGGCACGGGCGGCGACACCGCGGCCGGCGTCCTGCGCGTCGACTTCCCCGGCAACAAGGCGTCGCGCACCGAGAGCCTTTCCTGGGACGAGTTCTTCCGGAAGTTCGACGAGAAGCGCCTGGCCTTCCTCTACCAGGAGAAGACCTCCGACGGAAAGCTCTCCCGTTTCTGCAAGTTCACGCGCCGCGACGCGCCCGAAGGCGGCGGCGGTTCGCTCAAGCCCCCGAAGCCCGAGGCGATCCCCGAGGAGCAGAGCCGGTGGGAGGACGAAAGCCCCGCGGCCGCGCGAGTGCCGGGCGGAGGACTCGACGAGGATCTCAAGCCCTCCATCGGCGAGGGACCCGGCTGAATTTGATAAGCTCGGCGGCGTGACGGAGTTTACTCCCGGCCAGGCCCACACCTCGCGGCGCAAGATCACGCGCGACATGATCGAGCGCTTCGCCGAGCTTTCCGGCGACAAGGGCCGCCACCACCTCGAGGCCGACGCCCAGGGGCGCGTCATGGCCCACGGCCTTCTCACCGCCACGCTCCCCACCGAACTCGGCGGCCGGCTCGACTACATGGCGCAGGAGATGCTGTTTGAGTTCGTCGGCGCCGTTTACGCGGGCGACGAGCTCGAGTGCACCGGCGTCGTCGAGTCCGCGGTGAAAAAGCCGCTCTCCTGGAGGCTGTCCTTCAGCTTCCGCGTCGTCAACCAGGACGGCAAGCTCGTCTTGAAAGGCACCACCGCCGGCATCGTCCTGCGGGACCCAGCCCGGGCTAGGCCTTAAGAACCCGCCGAAAGGACCCGTGGGTCCTAATAGCAGGAAGGCGGTCCGGCATATAATGGCGTTCCTATGAAGAACTCCTTATTCGCCGTCGTGCTCGCCGCCCTCCCCGCCTTCGCGCAGGAGCGCGCGCCCGAGCTCCCCTCATTCTCCCAGTTCCAGGCCGGACTGAAGAACGCGCCCCTGCCGCCCCTCGCCGTCGCCGCCGCGGGCCAGCAGGCCCCGGCCCCGGCGGCCGCTCCCGCGCTCCCCGCGACGTTCACGCTGCGCGAGAAGTTCTTCACGATCATGGACGCCCTCGAGGTGAAGGCCGGCGAGCAGAGCTTCGGCAAGATCACCGAGCGCTTCTGGTCGCTCTCGAAAGCGTTCTACTGGGACGACGCGCAGGGCAAGCGGGTCGCCGAAGCCCGGGCCCGCATCCTGGCGCTGGGCTCCACCGTCGACGTCACCGACGGCGCCGGCGTGAAGATCGGCCAGGTGAAGGAAGAGATTCTCAAATCCCTCTTCAAAGTGTGGACGACCTACGAGATCAAGGACGCGAACGGCAGGAAGATCGCTTCCTCCGAGAAGATCGAGCTTTTCTCGACCGAAGTCACGCTGAAGGGGCCGGACGGCCGCTCCATCGCGCTCCTGCGCCGCGGCTTCAAGGAAAACCTCTTCCGCTTCACCGACCGCTGGGACATCACGGTGTACGAGCCGGGCAAGATCGACAGCCGGATGCTCGTTATGATCTGCGCCTTCAAGACTTCCGTCGACAACGACCGCCGCGCCGAAGAAGCCGCGAAGGCCGTCGAAGAAATCTCTAAATAGAGCGCTTGCGCTCCAGGGTGGTGCGGAGGTCCATGTACCACTGCCCGCCCTCGCGCTTCCAGTAGAGCATGATCTCGGGCTTGCGCGTCTCGTTCTTATTGAGGATGTGCACGGTCGAGACGGTCTTCACCTTCGCCCGCTGTCCCGACGAGTCCAGCTCGACGTAGTCGATCCGGTACTCCTGCACGTCGAGGCTCTCCGGCGGGATCAGGAAGAAATCCTCGAGCAGCTTCGGGATGTCCGGCGTGGCCTTCAAGTCCGCCGCGGAATGGAAGGCGGCCGCCTCGACGAAGTTCTTGAACTTCAGGCACTCGAGGAAGCGCTGAGACTTCCGCTTCAGCTCCGCGCGCTCTCCGCCGAACCCCGGCACGTCGAGCTTCCCCTCGCGCGCGAGGTACGCGCCGCCGCCCGCGAGGCCGATCAGGAAGACGAGAGCCAGGAGTTTCTTCATTCGGTGTTCCGCAGCCGGAGCAAGGATAGCCCGAGATACGCCGCGAGGCAAGCCGCGAGCGCCGAGAAGCATTTGAACTGAGTGAAGGCCGTCGCCCCCTCCCGGAGATTCGACAGCGAGTCGTACGTCCACTTGGTGATCGTCAGCTTCTCGATGAACGCGGGCAGGCCCGAGTCCACGTTCTCGTGCAGCAGGATGCGCGAGAAGAGCACCTGCGGGATGAGCAGGATCGGAACGGACACCACCGCGCCGTAGGGCGTGCGCGCGAAGGACGAGACGGCCAGCCCGAGCCCCGCGGCCGCGAGATTGGCCGTCCAAAGGATCGCGAAGCGCGCGAATTCCTGCCCGAGCGACTCGCCCAAGTGCATCAGCCGTCCCTGCGTGAGCAGCAGGAGCAGCGTCTGCGCGGCGGCGACGGCGGCGAGGACCACGACTTTCGAAAGCAGATACGCGCCCGCATCCAGCCCGAACATGCGCTCGCGGCGATAGATCGCGCGCTCCTGCACGATCGACGTGCAGGCGTTCATGCAGCCCATCCACCGGGAGGCGACCGCAAACACTAAATACGTCGCCGGGGCGGGCTCCTGGCCCCGCCACGCGACTCCGATGAAGTAGCCGATCACGGGCGCCTGCGCGAGCATCGCGAGCGCGGCGCCCTTGGCGCCCCAGTGTACCGCGAGATTGCGGTCGACGAGGATGTCGAACTGGCGGCGGAAGCCCGGCGCGCTCACGCGAGCCTCGCGCGCGACGCGAACGGCGAGCTGCGGAACTTCGCCGCCCACTGCTCCGCGCCGCCCTGGCGGAGAAGCTTAAATACCTCGGCGGCGTGCGGGATCGAAAAGTGCGCGAGGAGCTCCGCGTGCGAGCCGACGAAGACGACGCGGCCCTCGGCCATCAGCACCACGACATCCACCTTAGCCAGCTGCTCCATCGAGTGCGTCGTCAGAGCGACGGTGCGCCCCTGCTTGGCTAGGCGAGAAAGCAGCTGAACCAGATCCTCCTCGGTGGCGGGGTCGAGGCCCGAGGCCGGCTCGTCGAGCACGAGGACGTCGGGATCGGCCAGGAGCTCGATGCCGATGTTCACGCGCTTGCGCTGGCCGCCCGAGAGACGCTCGATGCGGAGATGGCGGCGCTCCTCGAGGCCGAGCACCTTCGTGACCGTCTCGACGCGAAGGCCCAGCGCGTCGCCCGAAAGGCCTTCCTCGAGGCGCAGCATCGCGGCGTAGCGGAAAGCCTGGCCGACGGTGAGCTCGCGATGGATGATGTCGTCCTGCGGCACGTAGCCGAGGCGGCGGCGGAATTCGGCGCGGCACTCCCAGACGTCCTTGCCCGCGACGCGCACGCTGCCGGCGCTCGGTCGGCGGAGGCCCACCGCGCAGTCGAGCATCGTGGTCTTGCCGCAGCCGGAGGGGCCGAGGATGGCGCACAGCTGGCCGGGCCGCAGAACGAGGCTGACTCCGTGAAGGATGCGGCGGCCGCCCGCCTCGAAGCGGATGTCGTCGACTTGGATGACGGGGGCCTGGGCCAAGGGCGCCATTCTATCAAGATCGGCGTGCTAGAATGGGCCCGTGGCCGAAGACGATCGCTGCGCGCGCATCTACGCCGCCGTAAGGCGCGTCCCGAAAGGGCGGGTGGCGACCTACGGCCAGATCGCGCGTCTCGCCGGCCTTCCCGGACGCGCCCGGCTCGTCGGCAAAGCGCTGGGCGCCCTGAAGGACGCGAGCGTGCCCTGGCACCGAATCGTGAACGCCGCGGGTAAGATCAGCGGGCGTTCGGAGGCCGACTCGCCGCGCGAACAGCGCCGCCGCCTCGAGCGCGAGGGCGTGCGCTTCACGCCGGCGGGACGCATCGACCTCGAGGGCTACCGGTTCGGCGCCGGAGCCGACGAAGGGGCGGAATCGTTCCGCCGCTTCGGCTGAATCAGCCTCAGCACCTCGAGGAACTTCTCGTTGGGGATCGGCACGGTGTAGTTGTACTGCGCGATCTTCCAGACGCCGTTCGCGAAAACGAGCACGCCGGTCCCTCGCCCCTCGCCGTACTTCGGCGAGTCGACGCGCTCGTCGAACCAGGCGGTCGTCCCGGAGACGATCACGTGCCGGTCGCGCGGCACGAGCGTCCACGCCTTGCCCATGGCGAAGTGCGGGTGGGCGTATTTCCTGAAAGCAGGGACGTCCCAGCGCTCGGAGGCGTCGGTGCCCAGAAAGACGCCGTTCTCGGCGAAGTGCGCGAAGTAGCGTTCCTCGTCGGCCTTGGCGGCGGCGTCGTGCCAGTCGTTTAGCGCCGTCTCGACGGCGACGGCGTCGGCGCGGCCCGGCGCTGGGGCCGGAGCGGAGAAGGCGAGCGCGGCGAGCAGGGCGAGGATCATGGTCCGAGTCTCCTTTCGACCGGCGGGCAGTAGTCGCCCCAGAGCTCGCGGCGCCACCAGGCGCCGCCTTTTCCGGTCTCGAACGACGTGAAGCGGTAATCGTACGCGCGCGTGCGCAGATAGCGCGGCGGCCCATCGGGGAACGGATCGTTGTCGAGCAGCCCGAGCACCGGCTTAGAGCCCTCGAGCAGGCGGCTCAGGAACATCAGGAACCAGCGGTTTTCCTGGCACGTGCCGAGCGCGGCGAACCACATCTGCCAATCCAGCCGCGGCTGATGCGGCGCGACGAAGCGCGGTCGCCCCTTCAAATCGCCCGGCTTGTAGGGGAAGCGGTACTCGCGCCACTCTTCGCCGTCGAGCGAGCCCTCGACGGTGATCTCGAGGCGCTTGGTCGTCATCACCGCGAAGAGGCCGTAGCCGTTGACGCTGCGCAGGGCTCCGACCGCGCGATACGCGGCGAGCAGCGGCTTCGGGTTCCAATGGAACAGCATCGAGGTGAGCGGTACGGTCCCGAGCAGGGCGATCGCCAGGGCCAATACGGACAATATGGACTTCGCGCGCGGCTCGCGCCGCGCGGCGGGCTCGGCGAGCCTCGAGGTCAGCCAGCGAGGCAGAACGCGGCGCAGCTGCGCGTCGTCGAGCGCGATCACGCACAGCAGGATCGTGATGAGGTTGAAGTAGGTGTAGTTGCCGGTGAGCGCGATGAGGAGCTGCAGGGCGGCGAGGGCGGCGAAGCCGAGCGCCCGCGGCCGCCGCGGCAGCCAGATCAGCCACGGCGCGCCGAGCTCGACGCCGAACATCGCGGCCGCCGAGAATCTCTGGACGCCGTGCGGCAGCTGGTGCGCGTACCACGCGAGCCACGTCGGCAGCGGCTGCGTCTCGTAGTGCCACCATAGCGCGGTCAGATTGCGCCACGTCTCGTCGCCGCTGGCCAGCTTCACCACGCCCGACTCGAACATCAGCCGGAAAAGCAGCCAGCGCAGAAGCCACAAGCCGGAGGCCGAGGGCCGGGGCTCGTTCTCGAAGCGGGGACGCAGCCGCCACGGCGCCCACAGCGCGGCCAAGAGCAGCGTCTCGATGAGCAGAATGTCCCACTGGTAGCCGAGAAACTCCTGCGCGACCGAGCCGAGCGAGAGATAGAGCGCCCACGCCGCGAGGAGGCTCGGGCCGGGCAGGACGCCGAAGAAAGCCGAAAGCGAGACCGCCGTACCCGCGGCGCACCACGCGTGCAGAGCCCGGTCCGACGAGGCGAGCCACACGAGCGACGGGAAGCTCCGGTACGCTTCCGAGCCGAGCTGCGACTTGGCGGCTTCGAGCAGCCTCGCCGCCGGCAGGATGCCGGAGCTTCCGATCAGTCCGTCCAACTGCAGCCAAAACGAGAGGAACGCGACCGCCGACACGAGCGCGAGCCCGCGCAGAAACAGCCAGCGAGCCAGCGCGTAGCGCGGGGGCTCGGGATCGGGACCGAGCACCCGCTGCGTTATTTTCGAAGCGGCGACGCGATGCCGGGCGACGAGCCGGTAGGCCGCCTCACAGACGGGAGCGGTGAGGCGGTAGACGAGACGCCACGGCGCGCGGCCCGGACCCTGCGCGATCGCCTCGAAGGCGGCGCGCGCGCCGCTCAGCCAGACGCCCGCGGGCGTCTGGAAATGCATCGAGCCGGCGAACTGCTCCTTCGTAAGACCGTCGGGCTTGCGCGGCGCGTTCTGAAGCGGAGCGGCGTCGAAGGCGCCCGAAGCGGCGCGCGACCAGCGCTCGACCCACCAGCGGCAGAACGCGCAGTCGCCGTCGAATAGAAGGAGGCCGCGTTTGAGCTTGATGGGACGGTTGTACTAAACCGTTTAGCGGCCGCGCACGAGCTCGCGGTAGCGCTCGGCCGCCCGGGGACCGGACGACGGCGTCTCGCGGAACATCCGCTCGAGGGTTCCCTGCGGGAGCTCGCCGTAGGCGGTCATCTGCCGCAGGATGAGCTTGCCTTCCTCGGTGAAGAGGTAGCCGACCGGCTTGCCGTCGGGGCCCGCGCTCATCTCGTGGTACATCGCCGGCACGCCCTGGAGAGCCTGATAGATCCGCATCGCTTCCTTGGTGTCCCAAGTGTAGGTCGGCGTGAGCTTGCCCCAGTCGACGAACACGATGCCGTATTCGCCGGTCTTCACCGCCGAGACCGCGTGGCCGGAAGAGCCGTTGCCGTGCGGGACCCGGACGCTCACCGCCGCGGCGTCGATGCGGACGCCGTCGCGCTTGCCGAGTTCCTGGGCGAGAAGGGCGCCGAACTGCGCCGAGCCGATGCAAACCGTGATCGGATCCTCCTTGCCGGAGAGGAACGAGGCGCGGACCCGCTCGTAGAACCGCTTCGCGTCGTTGACGTTTGGGGTCTCCGGGCTCTCCTCCAGGTTGTAGTTGTACTTCGAGATCGACTCGGTGAACCGCGAAACCGACGCCAAAATCGCCCCCGTGCCCTTCGCCGGATACTTCGCCACGAAATCCTCGAAGCTCGCGGAGTTCAGCATCGCCTGGCGAAAGTCGACGGCGGTTTGGGCCGCGGACACGGATTCGTTGAGCGCCACCGCACGCTGCGGATCGAAGGCGCGGCGGCCGCCGTCGGAAGCGGCCACGGAGCGGGCGACCCGGGCTTCGATTTTATGGCCGAGGTCGATGGACACGCCGACGAGCGCGCGATAGACGTTCGTCGGCTCGGGCGCCATCGCGTAGCGCTCTTGGCCGACCTGGCCGGTGAACTGAAGGTTGATGCCCGGCTTGAGCTCGTAGCCCGCCTCCACGCCGATCGCCTTGCGGTCCGGATAGAAGGAGTTCTTCGTCTGCCGCAGATCGGCGGCCACCGTGAGCGCGAGCCGCGGGTCCTGCCACTTGATGAAGGGACGGATCGCCTGGTCGGCCGGGGAGGTGACGACTTCCGCGCCCACCGCGGCGCGCTTGCCGCCGTCGACCAGCGCGTACTCGGCGCCCGCCGAGCCCGATGGGATCATCGTGTATTCGTAGTTGCGCCACATCGTCTTCGCCGCCGACTCGCCCTGCACCTGCGCGTTGAGCGTGAGCTCGTGAATGCCGGAGCGGCGGGAGGTCACGACGCCGCCGGAATAGGTGCGGCCGACCATGCCGCCGGAGTCGCCTGCGTCGCCGTGCTGCGGCCGGGCGAACCATGCGTCGGAGGCGGCGTAGACCGCGGCCTTCCAGGCGTCGCCGATGCCGAAAACCTTGCCCGCGTCGGCGTGAAGGCTCGTGACCGCCAGCCGCTGGTTGTACTGGTCTTGGTCCTTCGCGACGACGGTCGGCGAGGCGACGGACGAGGAAAGCGGACCGCCGAGGCGCTGCGTCGTCATGTCCATGACGCCGTGCGTCGCCACCACCAGGACCTCGAGCGGGCCGGTGGCCTTGGCCTTCAGGCCGACCAGGCCGAAGGGTGAGGGAAGCAGCATCGGATAGCTGACGTCGCTCATGCCGAAAGGTGCGAGCGCGCCGGCCTTCACGATGGGCGTGAGTTCGAAGGCGCCGTTCCAAAATCCGAAGGTCGGCCGCGCGGCGATCGCGGCGGCGTCGTCGTCGACGGAGAGACCGATGGCCGGACGCTTGGGGGACGGAACGCGGTCGGACGACTGCTGCGCCCCGACGGGGGTGAGGGCGAGGCTGAGGAGCAGGGCCAGGCCGGGCATATCCGAAGGATGGGGCCTTCCCCGAAAGGAAACCTGGGTCCGAGGTCCCCCGTCCGGCTGGGTCCAACGGACTCAAATGGAACTCTAAAAAAGGTTACGCCGTCTCGTTGGGGCCTCGCCGAGGCGGGTGATATCCTGACGCTCACGATGAGCTCCAAGAAAGAAGACGGGATGGTGCTGACGGTCTGGGCGCCGCAGGAACCCGATCCGTCCTCGCCTCCTCCGGACGGCTGGTACGAAGAAGCGGTGCTGGCCCCGATCCGCCTGGCGGCCAAGCTCGCGCCTTCCCTAATATGCCTCTGCCTGGTCCAAAACGAGGATGCGGGGCTCCCGGCCCGAGCGCTGGAAGACGCCCTAAGCTTTCTCGCCCGCCAGCGGAAAATCCCGTTCGCGGTGGTGCGCGCGCCGTGAGCGGCATGGTCGTGCTCGTCACCGGCGCGGCCGGCAGGATCGGGAGCGCGATGGTCGCGCGGCTGCGCGAGCTCGGCATCGAGCGCCGCTGCGTCGACCTCGCCCAGCCGCGCACGCCGCCTCAAGAGCCCTGGCTCGTGCGTGATCTCGGCGATTCGGCCTCCGCCGGGGAGCTTCGCGAATTCTGCCGTCCCGTGACGCACGCGATCCATCTCGCTTCGCGCGTCACCAACGCCAAGGATTTGGAGGAGACTTATTCTTCCCAGTTCCGGATCGAGGTGCTCGGCTCGCAGAAGCTGCTGCGGGCGCTCCCGTCCTCGACGCGCCACGTATCCTACGCGTCCAGCATGACGGTCTACGGAGCGCCCGAGTATCTTCCCGTGGGCGAGGACCATCCGCTGCGGCCCGCGTGCGTGTACGCGCTCTGCAAGGTCGCGGTGGAGCGAGAGCTCGCGGCGTTTTCCCGCGAGCGCGGCATCCCCGCCGCGGCGCTTCGCATCTCCAGCGTCTACGGCCCGGGCGCGCCGGACCGCCGCGCCATCGGCGCGATGATCGAGCGCGCGCTGTCGGGGCGCCCGATCGAGGTATTCGGCGACGGCACGGTGCGCCGCGACTACATCTACGTGGAGGACGTCTGCCGCGCCGCCCTGTCCGTCGCGGTCGCGGCCCTCGACGGGCCGGTGAACGTCGGCACGGGCCGCGGCACGAGCGCTTCCGAACTCGCCGAAGTGATCTCCCGACTCGCCGGCTCCGCGGCCTCGCCCGTGCTCGTCCCACGCGAGCTCGACGAGCAGGCGTCCGCGAGCATGATCTTCGACATCCGGCGCCTCAGCCGCGCCGCGCATTTCGCTCCCCAGGTCTCGCTGGAGGAAGGCTTGAGCCGCATCATCGCCGGCCTTCGCGGCTCCCACTGCGGAACGGAGGCAATCCGATGACTACGCGCTTGAAGGAAGCCGTGAGCGCCCGCTGGCTTTCCGAGCGGCTGGGCCTGGAGCTGTTGGGCGAGGACCGGGAGATACTCGAGGTCTGCATGCTCGACAAGCTGGGGGCGGGAGGACTGTCGTTCGTCCTGCGAGGCCGCGTTCCCGAATCCGCCGTCGCGGGCACGATCTTCGCTCCCGCCGGCTCCGTCTCGCCGGGAGCGAGCGTCATCGCCTCGGCGAATCCCAGGCTCGATTTCATCCGGGCGCAGCACGTGCTCGACGGCAGCCCCGGCTTCGCGCCCGCCGTCGATCCGCCCGCGCTCCACCCGTCCGTCAAAGTCGGCCCGAACACGACGATCGAAAACGGCGTCGAGATCGGCGAGGGCACGCGGATCGGTTCCAGCGTCGTCATCAAGGCGGGCACCCGCATCGGCCGCTGGTGCGACATCAAGAGCGGCGCGATCATCGGCGAGCCCGGATTCGGCTTCGAGAGCGACTACGACGGCAAGCCGATCAAGATGCTCCACCTGGGCGGCGTGCGCATCGGCGACTACGTCGAGATCGGCGCCCTCAACACGATCGTCCGGGGCGCCCTCGGCGACACCGTGCTCGAGGACT
>JACRDR010000350.1 GCA_016212845.1 Elusimicrobiota bacterium | reverse complement strand
GGAAGCGGACCCGCAGGGCGCCGCGTACAACGTGAACCAGGCGCTGGTGGCGATCGGTTCGGGAGGCGTCCGCGGCAAGGGCATCTTCCAGGGAACGCAAAGCCGCCTCGGGTTCCTGCCCGAGCGGCACACCGACTTCATTTTCGCCGTCGTCGGAGAAGAGATGGGCTTTTGGGGCGCGGGGGGAGCGCTGCTGCTCTACCTCGTGCTGATTTGGCGTATCGTGACCGCGGCGCGCGTGTCGCGAGACCGCTACGGCTTTCTCGTCTGTACGGGGATCGCCGCGATGTTCTCCGGGCACCTCATCATCAACGCAGGCATGTGCCTGGGGATCTTTCCGGTCGCGGGCGTGCCGCTCTTGATGCTTTCGTACGGCGGCTCCAGCCTCGTGACCACCTTGTGGGCTTTGGGCATCGTGCTCAACGTCCACTCGCGCCATTATTCGTTCGCATAACGGTTTTCGGGAGACTACTATGGAAGAAGAGAGACGACAGGAGCAGGACCACACGGATTTGGACGAGCGGCCGGCCGCGCAGAGCGGTCCCCGCGGAGAGGCCGGAGAGCCCGAGGCGCCGGAGCCGGTGGAGACGGCCGAGGATATGGACATGGCCGAAGCTCTCGCCCAGCACGAGCGAGAACAGGCCCAGAAGGAAGGCCGGCCTCCGCAGGGCGGCGGCGCCGGCGGCGGCCGCGAGCCGCGCGGCGGAGGGGGCGGCGGCGGCGGGCCGACTCGCGAGCACAACCGCGACCGGCGGCAGGGCGGGGGCGGCGATCAGCATCGCCGCGACGACCGCAACCGGCAAGGCGGCGGGCGCGACCGCGATCACAACCGCGGCGGACAGCACGGCGGCGACCGGCGCGACCGTCAGCAGCATCAGGACCGCGGCCAAGACCGGAATCAGGATCGCGGCCAAGATCGGAATCAGCAGCAGCCGCCGGCCGGGGAGGAGGGTTGGCGCGGCGGAGACCGCCGGCGAGCCGAGTCCCATGGGCGCCCGCCTCACGGCGTCGAGCGGCGCCGGACGATCAAGCGCGAGATCCTCGCCAACACGTCCTTCGAGGAAACGCGCGTGGCGATCATGGAGGACGACCGCTTGGTCGAACTCCTTTGGGAGCGCAAAAGCACCCTGAACATCGTCGGCAACATCTATACGGGCGTCGTCGAGAACGTGCTTCCCGGCATCTCGTCGGCGTTCGTGAACATCGGCTTCGAGAAGAACGCCTATCTCTACATCTCCGACGTCCTGGGCGACACCCGCCAGCCGATCGACCAGATCCTCAAGAAAGGCCAGCAGATCGTCGTGCAGGTCGCCAAGGAGGCGATCGGCACGAAGGGCATGAAGGTCACGATGGACGTCTCGATCCCGGGGCGCTTCCTCGTCTTCACACCGTACCAGAACTACGTCGGCGTCTCGAAGCACATCGTCGACGCCAACGAGCGCAAGCGCCTCTCGACGATCGTCGACCGCCTGGTCAAAGACGTGCTCGGCGGGCGCGGCGTCGTGGTGCGCACCGAGGCGGAAGGCGCCAGCGAGGTGGACCTCGAGCGCGAGGTCGCGTATCTCGCCGCGACCTGGAAGGAGGTCGAGAAAAAGTACGAGACCTCCCAGGCTCCGGCGCTGCTGCACAAGGACCTCGACCTCACGATGCAGGTCGCGCGCGATCTGCTCAGCGAGCAGGTCTACGTGTACTTGCTCGACAATAAGGACGCCTACAATAACGTCCTCGACTTCATCGCGCGCATCTCGCCGGAACTCAAGGAACGCGTGCGGCTCTATGAGGCCAAGACGCCCATCTTCACGGCGTTCCACCTCGAGCACGAGATCGAAAAGCTCCGCCAGACGAAGGTGACGCTGCCCTCGGGCGGCACGATCGTCGTGCAGGAGGCGGAGTCGCTCTGCGCGATCGACGTCAACACCGGCCGCTTCACGGGCAATAAATCCCAGGAAGAGACCGTCACGATGAACAACATCGAGGCGGCCTATGAGGTCGCGCACCAGCTCCGCCTGCGCAACATCGGCGGCATCGTGGTCATCGACTTCATCGACATGAAGAAGGCCTCGAACCGGGCGCGCGTCATGGAGGCGCTCGCCGACGCCGTGCGCCGCGACCGGGCGAAGATCCGCATCCTCCCGATCACGCGTCTCGGCCTCATCGAGATGACCCGGGAGCGCAAGCGCGAGTCCACGGTCAGCCTCATGACCGACGGCTGTCCGGAGTGTCACGGTTCCGGCCGCGTGCTCTCGGCCGAAAGCGTGCGCATCCGCATTCAGCGCGAGATCTTCGACCTGACGCAGGGCCGCCCGGGCGGACAGGTCCGCCTCATGCTCCCTCCGGCCTTGGCCGAACAGTTCGTCGAGAAGCAGGCGCTCATCGAGAAGAACGTGCACCGGTCCGTGAAGATCGGCGCCGACCCGATGCTCAAGTGGGAAGACTACCGCATCATCCTCGAATAGCGGCGCGCGCTCTGCGCGCGCTCTGCGTCCTCGCGGCCGTCGCCGTCACGGCGGCCGCCGAGGACGTGCCTGTCTTCGTGGGCGGCAAGGAAAAGGGGACGATCTACGTGTACAAGGCCGGCGACCAGCGCTGGCTCGACGCGAAGCAGGCGGCCGGCGCCTTCGGCGGCAGCTTCGTCTGGCAGGCGGTCTCCGGCAAGGTCCAGCTGAGCATCCGCGGCCGCCTCGCGCAGTTCACCGTCGACGCCCAGCGGGCGCGCGTCGTCGACTCCGGCGTCGATCTGCCCGACAAGGTGATCGTGCGGGCGAACACCGTGCTCGTGCCGGTCGAGTTCTTCTCCTCGAAGGAGTTCGGCGACATGGCTTGGTCCCACGCCAAGCTCGAGGAAAAGGGCTTCGTCGTGACGCCGCGGGGCTCGGTCGGCCCGATGCGCTGGTTTAGCCACAAGGATCACACGAGGATCGTGCTCGAGCTCGATCCCCAGCACGCCTATCAGCTTTCCCGGCGCGGCCGCTCGGGACTCGAAGTCACGATCCCGTTGGGCACCGTGGAGGAAGCGGCGGAGTCCGCGCCCAACGACGGCTTCGTCGCGACCGTACGGTTGTGGCAGGAGTCGAAGCTCGCGCGGCTGTCGCTCGAGCTCGATGAGAAGTCTCCGAAGGCCGCGTGGGACGCCCGTACTTTCGAGGATCCGAACCGTCTCGTGATCGACGTCTACCACGACGACGAGACGCTCCAGCGCGCGCTCGCCGCGAAAGGCCGGAAGCCGGAGCCCGTGAAGGGCGAGGCGGCGCCTTCCCAGCCCGATCCGCAGGAACCGGCGAGTCTCGCCTCGATTCCGGCCGCTCCCGCCGTCGCGGTGCCGGCCGTGGTCGTGGAGCACAAGCCGGTCGTTCCGGTACAGCCGGAGATCAAGCAAGGCGTCGAGACCTCGATCCGGGAGAAGCGCAAGATCGTGGTCGACCCGGGCCACGGCGGCCAGGACTCCGGCGCGACCGGGCGTCGCGGCGTGCGCGAAAAGGACATCAACCTGCTCGCCGCCCGCGAGCTCGCCAGGATGCTCAAGGACAGCGGGGAGTTCGAGGTGCTGCTCACGCGCGATACCGACGTGTTCATCCCTCTCGCCGAGCGCTCGCAAATGGCCAACGATTTCGGAGCCGATCTCTTCGTCTCCCTGCACTGCAACGCCAACAACAAGCGCTCGGAAAAGGGCTTCGAGATCTACTTCCTCTCGGAGCGGGCTTCCGATCCCGAGGCCGAGAAGGTGGCCGAGCGCGAGAACGCCTCGCTGGCGATGGAGGGAGGGGCCGACTCCCCCGACGCCGAGGCGGCCCTGCTCCTGCACGCGATGGCGCGCACGGAGTACATCAACGACGCGGGGCTCGCCGCCGGCATCATGTCCAAGGCGCTCGGGCGCGCGATTCCTTTGCCCGACCGCGGCGTGAAGCAGGCCGCGTTCTACGTGCTGCGCGGCACGAACGCTCCGGCCGTGCTCGTGGAGATGGGCTTCGTCTCCAACCCCAACGAGGAGTCGAAGCTCGACACCAAGTCTTTCCGCCGCAAGATCGTCGAAGGCGTCTACGGCGGGATCCGCGATTTCGCCCGCCGGCAGGAGTGGATCTCCTCTTCCCGATGAGCGACTCCAGGCCGATCGGCGTCTTCGACTCCGGGGTGGGCGGTCTCACCGTCTTCCAGGCGATCTCGCGCCGCCTTCCGTCGGAGTCTCTCGTCTATTTCGGCGATACCGCGCATCTTCCCTACGGC
>JACRDR010000355.1 GCA_016212845.1 Elusimicrobiota bacterium | reverse complement strand
TAGGAACGTTTGCGCGAGGTCGCCGATCTCGTCGTTGGTCATGCTCAGCTCGGGGAGGTCCTCGAACTGCCCCTTGCCGAGCTTGTCGGCGGCCTGGTTCAGCACGCGGATCGGCTGCGTGATGTGGCCGGCGACCGCGAGCGAAAGAAGGATCGTGACCGCGACGACCCAGACCAGCACGCGCAGGATCTCCCCCTTCATCTCGATCGCCGCGCCGTAGGCGGACTCGATCGGCTGCTGGACGTAGACGACCCAGCCGAGCTGCGCGACCATCGCGTAGGCGCCGAGCAGGGTCTTACCGCTGGAAAGCTGGATCTCGCCGCCGCCCTTGTCGGTCGTCTGCGTCAAGATGACGTCGGTGATCTCCTTCGGGAGCTTCGCCTCGGTCTTGAACACCATCTTCGGGTTCGAGTGCGCGACGAGGAAGCCGTCGACGCCGACGACCGCCGCCTCGGACTTTCCCCCCTCCGGGCACTGCTGCACGAGCATCTGCGAGAGCCCGTTGAGGCTGATCTTGCCGAGCAGCACGCCCGAAGGCTTCGCCTGGTTCACCCTCGGGTCGACGATCGGCACCGCGATGGTGAGCGTCGGATAGAGCCCCTGGAAACGCTCGAGGCCGCCGATGAACTGCCCCTGCTGCAGCGCGACCTGGAACGGCGTCTCTTGGAAAAAGTTGCGCATGGGCGGCGACGGGCCGAGGAAGCGGCCCATCCGCAGCGTCTCCTGTCCGCTCAAGTCGAAGACCGAGAGCTCGAGGAACGCCGCGTGCAGCTGCATGATGCGGTTCATGTACTGCTGCTGCTTCGACGTGTTCATCAGGCCGGTAGAATCGGCCACGAAGTCCGCGTGGCGCGCGGCGTCCGTCAGGATGTTCGAGTAGGTGGTAATGTAGTTCCAGACGGTGGCCGCGAAGCCGGAGGCGTGCTGCTCTTGGACGCGCAGCGACTCTTTCTGGAGGGAGGCCTGGGAGATGCTGACGAGGTGATAGCCGACCACGCCCATGGGGGCGAGCGAGATCAGCAGGAACCAGAAGAGGAACTTATATGCGAGTTTGCCGCGCCGTTGTTCCCTCATGACTCTCGAAAAGAACGGCTTGGCCCCCCGCTACTCGCCCCCCGCGGGGGGGCGAGTGGTTATGCCTTAGCTCCCCGGGTCAACAACTGGCGAATCCGGATCGACAGCTCCGCCAAATCGAACGGCTTCGTGATGTACTCGTCCGCGCCGAGCTCGAAGCCCTGGGTCTTTTCCTCGGCCGAGAGGAAGCGCCCGGTCATCATGATAAGGATAGTCTCCTTCGACGCTTTTCGCAAGGTCTGGCAGATCTGAAAGCCCGAGGAGTCCGGGAGCTGGATGTCCATGATGACGACCTTCGGATCGATCTTCTTCGCCGATTCGATCCCGTCCTTGGCGTTCGCCGCCTGGTGGCAGTCGAATCCGTCGAGCTCGAGGACCTCCGCGAGGCTCTCGCGCAGGTGCGTGTCGTCGTCGATGATCAAAAGCTTTACCGCAGTCTTGTCGGTCATCCGTCCCCCTGACTATAACGTCCGGCTGTTACCGTTAGATTAACGCGACATCGCCGTGCCGGGCGGGATGAGCTTGTACCCGACGCACGGGATGGTGTGGATCAAGGACGCCGCCTTCCCCAGCTTCTCGCGCAGGCGCCGGACGTGGACGTCAACGGTGCGAGGCGAGCCGAAATAGTTATAGCCCCAGACGCGCTCGATGAGGTACGGGCGGCTAAGCACGCGGTTCGGCGAGCTGAGCAGGACGTAGAGCAGGTCCAGCTCCTTGGAGGTCAGCGGGACCTCCTTGCCGTTGACGTGCAGCGTGTAGCTCGTCAGGTTCAGCTCGACCGGGCCGGTCTTGATGACCTCTTCCGCCGGGTTCGTCATCGTGCGGCGCAGCACCGCCTTGATGCGCGCCACCGACTCGGCGATGTCCTGGTTGAGCATGAGGCACTCGTCCGCGCCGGCCTGGAAGAACGCGAGGCGCAGCGAGACCTTGCCCGCCGGAGACGGCGCGGGCGCGGACGGAGCCGGCGCGTGGTCGCGGCGAATCTGGCCCGCGGCCGTGCCGAAGCCCGCGATGGGCGACGCGCTGCCGCCCTGGTCGCTTTCGAGCAGCGCGATGATCGGGAGCTGGCGTGTCGGCCCGCGCGAGCGCAGGCTCTTCACCAGGGTGAGTCCCTCGTCATCGGCGAGCTGAGCGGCGACGATGAGCACGTCGCAGCTGCGCTGGCCGAGAAGTCCCATGACTTCCTTGCCCCGCTGCGCGGTGGTCAGGGTGAAGCCGGAGCGGGCGACCGCCTCGAGCAGGGCGCCGGCGCGGTTCGGATCCCGGGCGGCGTAAACGATGTTGATCCGCATTCGGGGAGCCTACGCTTCCTCGGAGCCGGATTCCTCTAGATCGATCGAAATCCCCTTCATTCCGACCCCGAAGAGGTTATAGAGGAACGCGATGGCGAGGACCAAGGCGTCCATGAGGACCATGTAGAGCAGGGCGAACAGCAAGGTCGACAGAAACCGCATCATCATCGGCATGCCGACCATCTGCGGCTGCGGAAGGATGACGAAGGTGATCAAGCCCCCGAACACGCCCAAGGTCGCCAGCACCGCGGAGATCACGGGCTTGGCGGCGAGGAGCACCGCGATTCCGGCCACGACGAGACCGCCGATGCCGATGATCGCCTTGTCCGACTGGTGGCCGATCAAGGCCAGCACGGCCCCGGCGATAACCAGGACCGGGATCATGGGGTGGGTCATCCAGTAAGGGTCGATGCGCTTTACCTGGTAGCTCATTGGGTCTCCCCGGAAAATCCTGCTTGTTTTTGCTGCCTTTTGCCGGACAAGGGCCGTCACGGCCCCGTCGCTATATAGCAATAAACCCGGATTTCCGCAAGGTTAGGCGGAAATTCGGTCCGTGGAGAGCTCCTCGCGGACGAAGTGCATGGCGGCCGGAGCCAGCAGGATGCCGGGGACTCCGAGGATCATTTCTCCGACGAAGATGCCGAGCAGGGTCTGCCACATGGGCGTCTTGAGACTCTCGCCCACGATGCGGCTGTTGAGGAAGTACTCGGCCTTATGAATGACGACCAAGAAAGCGAGCGCGACGAGCCCGAGCCGGGGCGAGACGGTCAGCCCGGCGCAGACGATCATCGTGTTGCTGAGGAGATTCCCCACCAGCGGCAGCATGCCCAAAAAGAAAGTGGCCGGGATCAAAAAAGGCGCGTGCGGGAACCCCATCGCGAGCAGAAAAGCGGCGGTGAAGGCGGTGTTGATCGCCGAGATCGCGACCTGCGCGCCCGCCACCAGCTCGAAGCTGCGCATAAACCGGCCCGCCGCGGGAAGCCCGGACGCGCCGGAGGTGAAGCACAGCACCGCGGTCGAGACCGCCATCGCGATATGGAAAAAACCGCGGGTCAGGACCCCGCTGACGCGAGTGATGTGTCCGCCGTGCTCGCGCAGCGCCGCCGCCCCCAGTTCCCGCAGTTCCTCGAGACTCCCGAACGGGAGCGGATAGCCGTGCTCGGAGGCGAACTCGGAGAGCATCGGCAGCACGCTCGCCGCGATCACCGGGAGCGTCGAGGCGCTCTGCCGGAAGAACCGCACGACGAAGGCCGAGAGCCCGAGGGCGACGACCGCGAACACCGCGACCGCGAGCCAGCGGCCCGGCGCGCCTTTCAGGGCGAGCTTCCGGTGCACGACGTCGAGGATCGTGTAGGCGTAGAGGCCGGCGATCAGCGCGGGACCGAGGTCGTAGTAGGCGACGAAGCCGAAGAACGCCAGCGCCGGCCAAAGCGACGGGGGCACTAGGCCGGCATGCCGGCGCCGGTGCGTTTGGGCTCGAAGAGGATGAGCGTGCGGCGAAGCTCCCCCTCCTCCTCCAGGTGCACGGCGCGGACGTGGCAGGGTTCCTGACGGAAGACGGTGTCGGTCTCGACGACCTGGTTCGGCCTATCCAGCGCGACGCCGACCAGCCGCAGCACGTCCTGCTGCTGGTTGTCGACGACGTCGAGGAGGTGCAGCTTCGCCGAGGGATCGACGGTCGCGGTGACCTGAAAGTTGGTGTAGAGGACGGTGTTGTCCTCGTCGACGACGATCGCGTGGTGGCTCTTGGAGACGATCGCCTGCAGGATCGACTGCCACCAGCGCTGCTCGGCGACGCCCCGCTGCTTCTCCCGGACCTGCACGTTGGCGAGCTCGGCCTTCACCTTGCGCAGGAAGATGTCGAAGACGTTCGCGATGTCGCCGATCTCGTCTTTTCGGGCCGTGAACTTCAGCTCGAGGTTCTTGAAGCTGATCGCCTCGATCGCATCCCGGAGCACCAGGAGCGGATTGATCACGAAATGGTGCATGAAGAAGTAGAGCGGTATGCCGATCAAGAAAAGGACGCCGATCGCGCCGATGACGTATTTCTGCATCGCCTTCGAGATGATGCTCTCGACGCCATGCCGCGAGACCTGCATATCGATGATGCCCATCACGTCGCCGCGCACCGCCAGAGGGATCGCGATCTCGTAAAAAGGCTGCTTCGGCACCGCGCGCACGCGAGGCGTCTTCGAGAGATACGCCTGCTCGATCGCGTCGGTCGGCGGAGGCTGCAGCTTCGAGAACTCGTCGAAAGGCTTACCGATGACGCTCGGGTCCTTGAACCAGCGGACTTCGCCGAAGCGGTTCAAGTACACGAGCCACGCGACGCGCTCGTCCTTCGCGATGCCCTTCGTGATGATGTCGAACTCGTCGAAGGAGATCGCGTACTGGCTCTTGGTCAGGCCCTTGATGAGCGTCGGCGCGTACACGCGGACCATGTCGATCGCTTCCTGCTTGAGCTTCTCATCGAACGTCCACTTGAACAGGTTGTAGTAGAAGATGCCGCCCAAAAACATGACGTAGGCGCCGATGCCCAAAAACCACATGAACCACTTAGCCGCTAGTCTCACTTGGGAGCCTCCGCAGCTGGAGCGGCGGAGGGCGCCGCGTCCGCCTTGGGCGCCGCGCCGTCCGTAGGCGGGGCGTCCCCCGCTCCCTCGGCCGGCTGCTCGGCCTTCTTAGGAGCGGGTCTCTTCTTCTTGCGAGGCGGATTCCAAGCGAGTTTTTGCTTCGCGTCCTTGAGGCCGTCCGTGCAGGCCTCGTTCTTCGGTTCGGCCTTGAGGCAGCCTTCGAATTGTTTGATCGCCCAGCGATAGTCGCCCTTCGCCTGCGCGAGCGTGACCGCCTGCCAGAGGCGCGCCGCCTGCTGGTCCTTCGGCTCCTTAGGGAACTCCGGCATCTTCTCGGCCGCCTTCACGGCGGCCTTCTTCGCCTTGGGCTTCGACCACGCGATCGACGGCAGCAAAGCGAGTGCCAGGAGTGGTACTCGGCGCGTGAGAGTCATAGGGCGCTTACGGCGCGGCTCCGTAGGACTGATCGATCCGCTGGAGACCGGTGACGCAGTCCGAGTTCGAAGGGTCGAGCTGCTTGCAGCGCTGCCACTCGTCGCGCGCCTTCTCGTAGTCGCCCTTCTGGTAGAAAATGATGCCGGAGTTCCAGTAGCGCACCGCCTCGCGCTTGTCGTTCTCGCTGGGCGCCGCGGAGATCGGCTGGGCCATCGGCGCGCCGCCCATGGCGCCGCCGCCGGGGGCGGAGGCGTTGGGCTGCTTGTTGGCCTTCTCCACCTCGAGCGCCTTCTTGGCCTCTTCCTCGGCTTTCTTGCGCTCCTCTTCCTGCCGCGCGGCCTCTTCCTCGGCCTTCTTGCGCTCTTCCTCTTCCTTCTGGCGCGTGGCGTCCTCGGCGCGCGTGCGGGCCTCCGATTCGCGGCGCTTCTGGTCCTTCGCGCGGGCCACGAGCTGGTCGGCCGAACGCTGGTCGTAGCCGTAGCCGGTGGCCTTCGTCCACTCGGCGATGGCGGAATCGTACTTGCGGGCCTCGTAGAGGCGGCGGCCCTCGGCGACGTGCTGGTTGGCGACCTCGAGACGGATCTCGCTGATCAGCTTGGTCGCGCGGGCGTCGCCCGGCTCCACCTGCAGCACCTGGTCGAGCGCCTTCAGCGCCTCGTCCGTCTTGCCCTGCGCGTAGAGATTGAGCGCGGTCTGCAGCTTCTCGTTGGAGTCCGCCTCGCGCAGCTCGCTCTCCACCTTCGAGATCGCGCCCACGAGCCGCGGGTACCGAGGGTTGAGCACGAGCGCCGCG
>JACRDR010000354.1 GCA_016212845.1 Elusimicrobiota bacterium | reverse complement strand
GCCTCGGCATGCGCCGCTTGGCCGCCGACGTCGACTTCATCCGCCTCTTGATGTACTACGGGGCGGAGGAGGCCGGCCACGAGCACGCGACGCACGAAAACGAATACCATTCGGCCGGGGGCGAATATCCCGAGCTGGCGCCCCGAGCGATCCGCATCCTGGACCTCGACCCGTGGTTCGAGTACGCCGCGCAATACGCCGCGGCCGCTCTCGCGTTCAATCTCGAGAAGCCCGACGAGGCGCTCGCGGTCCTGCGGCACGCCTCCGCCCGGGACCCCAAGAACTGGCAGTATCGCGCCTACGTCGCCGCGATCGGGTTTAGGCGCGCCGGCGACATGGCGCGCGTTCGAGACGAGCTCCTCCCCGTCACTCGCGACCCGGAATGCCCGGTGATGCTCAAGCACATCGTGGCCTACATCGAGAAGAAGCTGGGGCACCGGGAAGAGGCGATCCGCCTTTACCGCGACATCATGCAGTCCCGGGACAAAGGCTACCGCGGCCTCGCCGAGAAGGCCTTGCAGGAGCTGGGAGCGGCCCCATGAACGGCGACCACGAGATCCGCGAGCGCCTCCTCGGCGTCCTGGCCCCGGTCGGCCTCATGATGGCGGCGGGCACCGCCGGCTACCGCCTCATCGAGGGCTGGCCGCTCTTCGATTCCTTGTATATGACGGTCATCACGCTGGCCACCGTCGGCTACGGCGAAACTCACCCGCTCAGCCACGCCGGACGCGTGTTCACGATCGGGCTGATCCTCGTCGGCATCGGCGTTCTGACCTACGCTTTCTCGAGCCTGACCGCCTTCATCGTCGAAGGCGACCTCAACGACGCCCTTAGGAGGCGCCGCATGCAGACCAAGATCGCCAAGCTCGCCGGACACTTCATCGTCTGCGGCGGCGGCCACACGGGCCGCATCATCCTCGAGGAGCTCGAGAAGACCGGGCGCGAAGTCGTCCTGATCGACGAGGATCCCGAGGTCGTCCAACACCTCGCGGATAAGGGCGTCATGGCGCTGCACGGCGACGCCACCGACGACGAGACGCTGAAGGCGGCCGGCATCGAACGCGCGCGCGGCCTCTTCGGCGCGCTCCCGACGGACCCCGGCAACGTCTTCGTGGCGATCACGGCCCGCGGGCTGAAGGCGGACTTGCGGATCGTGTCCCGTCAGCAGGAGAGGGGCGTGGAGGGCAAGCTGAAGCGCAGCGGCGCCGACGTCGCCGTGGACCCGGGACTCATCGGCGGGCTCCGCATGGCCTCCGAGATGATCCGGCCCGCCGCGGTCGGCTTCCTCGACTCGATGATCCGCGCCGAGGGCAAGGTTTTCCGCATCGAGGAGGTCCCCGTCGTCGAGGGCGCCCCCTTGATCGGCGAACCGCTGGGGACCGTGAAGGGCTCCGAAGGCGAAGCCGCCCTGGTGCTCGCCGTCCGCGCGAAAGACGGGAAGACCTACGACATCAACCCGGCCCCCTCTCGCGCCCTCGCTCCGGGCGAAGTGCTCGTGGCGATGGGCTCCAAGGAACAGCTCAAGGAACTCCGGAGCCGGTTGGGCGTCAACTAGGCCGCTAGACGGGCTTCACGAAGACAAGCACGAGGGACGCCAGCAGCGCGCCCATGAAGACGCCGCGCCAGACGACGACGGAACGCGCGCTCGGAGCGCCCTCGGGCCGCTGAAGCTTCCGCGCGAGGACCGTCAGCACGACCGTGGCGGCCGCGGCCAAGAACGCGCACGCGAGCTTGGCGTGCATCCAGCCCTCGTGGAAATAGTAGCCGGGGTTCTGCGCGAGGGCCGCGGCGCCCGTGATCATCGCGAGCGTCATGCCCGGATGCGCCGAGGCGAGCAGCAGTCGCCTCGCCGACGGGCCCAGCGGCGCGCCCTGCGGCCCGAGGCGGGCCTGGTCGATCAGCACGCGGCCGGCGCCGAAGACTCCGGCGGTCCAAAGGCAGAGTCCCAGAACGTGCAGAGTGAGAAGCCAAGCGAGCATGGGGCGATCCTAGCATAATCCCCGATGCCGGACAGGCCGATGGGCCCAGGTTCGCGTGGGTCCCTTTTCGATTTTCCCGCCCCCCATCGGCCCAGGTGGGAAATGCCTTCCCGGCACACAATGAGGCACCGGCCGCAGGCATACATGCGTCCGGTCAGGAGCGTAGATGAACCCGGACAACCCCTCGGCCCGAGCCGCCCGTTGCCTCCTCGCCGCAGCCATCCTCCTCAATCCGGCTTTTTCCTGGTCGCAGCGAATCATCGAAGCCCCCATAGTCCCCCTGTCCGCGGGCGGAGCCTCCGCCTCCGGCGCGGGCGGCTCGGCCGTCGGACTCCAAACGGCGGGCCCGAACGCGCGGCAGACGCTGACCGCGGCGGCGCTCGTCCTTTCCCCGGCCCTGAGCCGGGCGAACGTCAGCCTGCCCGTTTCGACGTTGGCGGGCGCGAGAGGCTCGGCCCTCGCGGGCGGCTTGGCGTCTCCCCCCTCTAAAGCGCGAGCGACGCCGGGCGCCGGGACCCACAAGGGAGACCTGGCCGGCACGCTCGACCAGCTCGCCGCGGGCGTCGACGGAGTCGCGGCGGCCCAGAAAAACGGCGGGCTGAACGAGAGCATCCAGGCGACCGGAAGGATCTTCGGCGACGGCGTCGTCCGACGCGCGGCCTCGGGCACCGGCTCGAACGACGGCGCGAATAACGGCGGCGGCGCGGGCTCGAGCGGCGGCGGCAACCAAAACGTCCTCCCGAACAAGATGCCCCTAATCCGCATGCAGGAGCCCCTCTTCCCGGGCACGCGCACCCATTTCTATCCGGGCAACAAGAGCACCGTCGAGCTGGTAGCCGCGGCCGCCGCCGGCGAGAACAACCGCTACCTCCTCGTCGCCACGGCCCGCCCCGACAATACGGGCCTCTTCCCCGTGGCCAGCGTCGTCCGCGTCGTGGACTTCGTCAACAAGGGCGGCCAGGACATGGCCGTCTTCGAAGTCGTCAGCGAGGCCGTGATCGACCATGTCGAGCAGAGCCCGCGCGCCGGCCACATCGCCACCGTCCACTATCAGGGCAAGGCGAACTCCGATCCCGTCGAAACCCGCGGCATGCTCAAGGCCGTCAAGGAAAACGCCGCCGAGCTCGCCCGGCTCG
>JACRDR010000349.1 GCA_016212845.1 Elusimicrobiota bacterium | reverse complement strand
GTCGTCTTCAATTTGGTCGAGCCCGACTCGGCCTTCCTCGACATCCTCGCCACGTTCTCGCCGGTCGTCTCGAAGAAGTGGTCGGCGGCCCACGGCGACTGGGACGGCACGGCCGCGGGACTCGCCAAGTTCAACAACAGCCCGAAGGAAAGCTCGGCCTACCACGCGGCGGTCAACGGCACGGGCCCGTTCACGCTCGAGCGCTGGGAGACGGAGCAGAAGCGCCTGGTCTTGGCCCGAAACGAAAAGTACTGGCGGGCGCCCGCCAAGCTCAAGCGCCTCGTCATCAAGACGGTCGACGACTCGAACACGCGCCGCCTGCGGCTCGGCGCCGGCGACGCCGACGCCGTCATCCTCGAGCGGCAGTTCCTGCCGCAGGTCGAGAGCCTCCCCGACGTCCTGGTCGAGGACGAGCTCCCGCTCCTCGAGATCAGCAACGCCTTCGTCTTCAACCAGAAGATCAACGCCACGGCCAACCCCGACATCGGGTCTGGCCAACTCGACGGCGACGGCATCCCGCCCGACTTCTTCAAGGACTCCGACCTCCGCCGGGCGTTCGCGCACTCCTTCGACTACGAGGGCTACGTGAAGGCGGGCTATCGCGGCAAAGCGCGGAAAGCGCTCGGACCGATCCCGTACGGCGTCGCCGGCTACGACGACGCGGCGCACGTCCCGAACTTCAACCCCGCGCGCGCGACCGAGCAGTTCCAGCTGGCGTGGGGCGGCAAGGTGTGGCAGAACGGCTTCAAGTTCGCGGTGAGCTTCGAGCAGGGCCGCGCCGACCGCCAGCTCGCGTGCCAGATCCTCAAGCGCAACGTGGAGACGCTGAACCCCAAGTTCCGGCTCGACTGCCGCCCCGTGCTGTACTCGACCTGGCTCGACCAGCTCGTGCAGGGCAAGTTCCCGATGGTCAACGCCCGGTGGGCGCTCGACTTCCCCGACGCCCAGAATTGCGTGCGGCCCTTCATGCACAGTCAAGGATTTTTCGCCAAGCCCTCGGGCTACTCGAACCCGCGCGCCGACCGGCTGATTAAGGACGCCTCGCGCGAGCTCGACCCGGACCGCCGCAACGCGCTTTATCGCGAGCTGCAGGCGCTGGCCGCGATCGACCTGCCGGCGATTTTCACCGTCGACACCTACGCCACCCGGGTGCACCGCTCGAACGTCCGGGGCTGGTGGTACAACCCGATCCTCAACTACGGCTACTTCTACCCGGTTTATAAGGAGTAAACGATGAGAGCCCTCCTGCTGCTGTGCGCCCTGTCGCTCGCGGGGGCGCAGGTGAAGAACCCCGACACGTTCACGTACCTGACGATCGGCGATCCCGACTCGCTCGATCCGGCCTGGTCCTACGACTCGACGTCCCACCACATCATCGCGAACGTATACGAGTTCCTGCTCGCCTATAAGCCGGGCAGCCTCAAGGAGCTCGAGCCGCGGATCGCCGCGAAGGTCCCCGCGAGGGCGAACGGCCTCATCTCGGCCGACGGACGCTCCTACACGTTTCCGATCCGCAAAGGCGTGAAGTTTCACGACGGCAAGGACCTCACCGCCGACGACGTGCGCTATTCGCTCCTGCGCTTCATGCTCTACGACCGCGACGGCGGGCCGTCGCCGCTTCTGCTCGAGCCCGTCCTCGGCGTTTTGTCGACGCGCGACGCGCAGGGCAAGCCGCTCGACGGCCTCTACGCGAAGGCGGAGAAGGCGGTGCGCGTGGAGGGGGACAAGGTCGTCGTCACGCTCACCCGGCCGTTCGCGCCTTTTCTGGGGATCCTCGCGAGCTATGGCGCGATCGTCTCGAAGGACTGGGTCGCCGCCAACGGCGGCTGGGACGGGACCGAGGCGGCCTGGGTCAAGCACAGCAACCCGCGGAAGCAGGATTCGCCGCTGCACGAAAGGGAAAACGGCTCCGGGCCGTACGCGCTCGAGCGCCTCGACCGCCGCTCCAAGGAGACGATCCTCGCTCGCTTCGACGGCTACTGGCGCGGCCCCGCCCCGCTCAAGCGGGTCGTGATCAAGCTGGTCGACGAGTTCGCCACGCGCAAGCTCATGCTCCAGGCCGGCGACGCCGACGTCATCTACGCGCCGCAGATGATGTACGGCCAGCTCTCGGAGGTGCCGGGCGTGGAGCTCATCGACGGCCTCGAGAACCTCGAAAGCCCGACGACGCTGTTCTTCACGTACAAGATCAACCCCGTCGGAAACCCGAACATCGGGTCCGGCCGGCTCGACGGCGAGGGCATCCCGCCGGACTTCTTCGACGACCGCGACGTCCGGCTGGGCTTCGCCTCCTCGATCGACTACGACGCCTACATCCGCGACGTGATGCGGGGGAAAGGCCACCGCGCGCACGGCTACCTCGCCAAGGGCCTGGTCGGCTACGACGAGAAGAACCCGTCGTACGCGTTCGACCTCAAGAAAGCCGAAGAGCACTTCAAGAAGGCCTGGGGCGGCAAGCTCTGGGAGAAGGGATTTACCTGCACGCTCATGTTCAACGACAACCAGCCCAACATCCTCACGCTGACGAACATGATCAAGAAGAACATCGAGTCGCTCAACCCGAAATTCAAGCTCGACATCCGCACCGTGCAGTGGTCGACGTACCTCGAGCAGACCCAGGGGCACAAGATCCCGGTGTTCATCGGCATGTGGATGGGCGACTACCCCGACGCGCACAACTTCGCGTTCAACCTGCTGCACTCGCAAGGCTATTTCGCCGGCAAGTCGTCGTTCGCGAACAAGGACTTCGACGCGCTCATCGACCAGGCGGTCGGCGAGCTCGACGGGGCCAAGCGCGAAAAGCTCTACCGCAAGCTCGACCGGCTCGCCTTCGACTTCGCGCCGTCGATCCCGATCGCCGGAGGCTTCCGCTTCCGCACGCAGCGCAAGTGGGTGAAGGGATTCAAATTCAGCCCCGTCTTCCCCGACTCCCCGTACGGCAGCTACTTCTTCGATCTCAAGAAGCAGGGATAAAGAACCGATGATCCGAGCGTTTCCCGCCTTACTCGCCCTCTGCCTGTTCACCGCGCCCGCCTCCGCGGCGCGCTCCAAGAACCCGGACACGCTGACCCGGCTCGGGTTATCCGACGCCGACAGCCTCGATCCGGCGTGGTCGTACGACACCTTCAGCCACGAGGTCATCGCGAACGTTTACGACTACCTCTTCATGTTCGAGGGCGGCTCGGTCGAGAAGCTGATTCCGCTCGCCGCGGCCAAGGTGCCGTCGCGCGCCAACGGGCTCATCTCGGCCGACGGCAAGACGTACACGATCCCGATCCGGGCGGGCATGGTCTTCCACGATGGCACGCCGGTGACGGCCGAGGACGTGCGCTACTCGATTCTGCGCTTCATGCTCTTCGACCGCGACGCGGGACCCTCCTCGCTGCTGCTCCAGCCTCTCGTCGACCGGGACTCGACTCGCGATTCCACCGGAAAGATCGACCCGAAGGTCTTCGCCGACGCGGCGAAGGCGGTCCAGGTCGACGGCGACAAGGTCGTCCTGCGCCTGCCGAAGCCGTTCGCGCCGATGCTCACCGTGCTGGCCTCCTGGGCGCCCGTCGTCTCCCGGAAATGGGTCGCCGAGAAGGGCGGTTGGGACGGCGCCGAGGCGACCTGGCAGAAGTTCAACAACCCCAGCAAGACGAGCTCGCCGCTGCACGAGGCGGTCATGGGCACGGGCCCCTTCAAGCTGGAGCGGTGGGACCGCAACAACAAGCAGATCGTGCTCGTGCGCAACGACCGCTACTGGCGGACGCCGGCCAAGCTCAAGCGCGTCGTCATCAAGGCGGTCTCCGAGTTCGGCACCCGCAAGCTTATGCTGCAGGCGGGGGACGCCGACACGATCACCGCCGACCGGCCGGTCTTCAGCCAGCTGCAGAACGTCCCGGGCGTCGAGCTGATCGACGACCAGCAGATGCTCGACATGAACCCGGTCGCGTTCTTCACGTTCAAGATCAAGGAGACCGGCAACCCGTACATCGGCAGCGGCAAGCTCGACGGCGAGGGCGTCCCGCCGGACTTCTTCTCCGACCTCGACCTCAGACGAGCTTTCGCGTATTCCTTCGACTACAAGGGCTTCATCAAGGACGTCATGCGCGGGAAGGGGACGCAGGCCACCGGCTGCATTCCGAACACGCTGCCGGGCCACAACCCGAAGCAGGCGACCTACTCCCTCGATCTCAAAAAGGCGGAAGAGCACTTCCGGAAGGCGCGGGGGGGAGAGGTCTGGGAGAAAGGCTTCCGGTTCACGCTCTCCTACAACACGGGCAACGTCGCGCGCGAGACCCTCTGCCAGATCCTGAAGCGCCAGGTGGAGTCGATCAACCCGAAGTTCAAGATCGACGTGCGGCCGCTCGAGTGGCCGACGTTCCTCGACGCCTACAAGGGCTCGAAGCTGCCGGTCTTCATCATCGGCTGGAACGCCGACTTCCCGGACGCGCATACGTTCGTGTTCCCGATGCTGCACTCCCGGGGCGACTACCCGTTCACGCAGAGGTTCAAGGACGAGCGAATCGACAAGCTGATCGACCAGGCGCTCGACGAGACCGACCTCGCCAAGCGGAAGGACCTCTACGCGAAGGTGCAGGCGCTGGAGTACGAGCTCGTGCCGCATCTCGTCATCTTGGACACCGTCCGGTTCCGCACCCAGCGCGACTGGGTGAAGGGCTGGTACCACAACCCGATCTTCCCGGACGCGCCCTACGGGGCCTACTACTACCCGATATGGAAAGAGTAGTAGAGTAGGGGGAATGCTCCGCTTCGTCGGAAAACGACTGGCGCTGCTGCCCCTCGTGATGCTCGGCGTCACGGTACTGCTTTTTGCGCTCCTGCAGTTTCTCACGCCGGAGATGCGCGCGGCCCTCTACGTGAAGGACCCCCGGCAGCTGGCGGCCCTCGAGGCGATCATCCAAAAGCATCACCTGCGGGACCCGCTGCCGATCCAGTACTGGTCGTGGCTCAAGCAGGTCTTAGTCGGCGATCTCGGCTACTCGGAGACCGCGAAGATGCCGGTGGCCGACGCGATCCGCGCCTTCTTCCCGGCCACGCTCGAGCTGACCTTCGCGGCGTTCTTCCCGATCCTCTTCATCGGCGTCTGGCTGGGCACCAAGTCCGCCGTCCACAAGGACAAGTTCGTCGACCATTTCTCGAGGTTCGTGGCGATCACCGGCTACTCCCTGCCGTCGTTCGTGCTGGGCCTCCTGCTGCTCATGATCTTCTACGGCAAGATGAAGATGTTCGCGCCCGGGCGCTACTCGCTCGACGTCGATCTCCTCGTGCACTCCGACGAGTTCCGGCACGTCACCGGCCTGCTCCTCGTCGACTCCGTGCTGAACTGGAAGTGGTCCGTCTTTTGGGACGTCGCCAAGCATCTCGTCCTGCCCTCGGCGACGCTCGTCTACATCAGCATGGCGCTGCTCCTGCGCATCACGCGCTCCTCGATGCTCGAGGAGCTGGGCAAGGACTACGTGCGGACGGCGCGCGCGAAGGGGCTTTCCGAGCGCGCGGTCATCAACAAGCACGCGCGGGCGAACGCCCTCATTCCGGTCGTCACGCTCTCGAGCCTCCTGTTCGTCGGCCTGCTCGGCGGCGTCGTGATCACGGAGACCGTGTTCGACTATCCCGGGATCGGGCGCTGGGGCGTCAACGCCGCCCAGCAGCTCGACATCCCGGGCGTCCTCGGCTCGGCGCTCCTCTCCTCGCTCCTCTTCGTCGTGGCCAACATGCTCGCCGACGTGGCGTACGCGCTCGTCGACCCCCGGATTCGCGTGCAATGAACTCGACGCTCCGGAACGTCTGGAAAAAGCTCAAGAAGAAGCCGATGTCCTTGCTCGGCTGCGCGATCATCGGCGGCTACACCCTCGTCGCGGGACTCGCGCCCGTCCTCGCGCGGCCGGCGCCGAACACCCGCGACGTCTACCTGATCCCGCAGGACGGCTACAGCCCCGACCCGGTCCGTCCCTCGAAGGAGCATTGGTTCGGCACGACCGAGCAGCAGTACGACCTTTTCTACGGGATGGTGTGGGGGACGCGCACCGCGTTCAAGGTCGCGTTGAGCGTGGTGCTCACGTCGCTCTTGATCGGCATCCTGATCGGCGGTCTCGCGGGCTTTTACGGCGGCTGGGTCGACGAGACGCTCATGCGGTTCACCGACGTCGTCCTGGCGTTTCCCGACCTGGTGCTCTCGGTCGTCATCGTGGCGGTGCTGCAGCCCGGTCTCTACAAAGTGATGGCGGCGGTCGTGCTGGTGTCGTGGCCGTCCTACGCGCGCCTTCTGCGAGGCGACGTGCTCTCGATCAAGGAGCGCGAGTTCGTGCTCGCGGCCCGAGCCCTCGGCGCCTCCGACTCCCGCATCCTGCTCCGGCACATCCTGCCGAACTGCATCTACCCGCTCCTCGTCGTGGCCTCGCTCTCGATGGGCCGCATCGTCATTACGGCCGCCGCGCTCAGCTTCCTCGGCCTCGGCGCGCCGGTCGGCTACGCGGACTGGGGCCAATTGATCAGCCTTTCGCGCAACTGGATCCTCGGCTCGTCCGGCAACCCCTTCGAGTTCTGGCACACCGTCTTCATTCCCGGAACGGCGATCTTCCTCTTCGTGCTCGGCTGGAACCTGCTGGGCGACGCGTTCCGCGACATCCTGGACCCGAGGCAGAAATAGTGGAGACCGGAACCCTCAACGACATCCTCGACGCAACCGCCAAAAGGTTCCCGGAAAAGATCGGGCTCGTCACCGAAGCCGAAAGCTACACCTTCCGCGACCTGAGAGCCCGGGTGCTGAAGGCCGCCGCGTCGTTCCGCGCGAGAGGCGTGAAGAAGGGCGACTGCGTCGCGATCGTCATGCGCAACAGCCCCGACTTCATCACGGTCTACTTCGCGCTGGCCCGCATCGGGGCGATCGCGGTGCCGATCAACTTTCTCGTGACCAAGCCGGAAGAGCTGCGCTTCATGCTCGACGACTGCGCCGCGGTCGGCGTGGCGACGCAGCGCGAGTTCCTGAAGGGTCTGATCGCGGCCCGAAAAGACCTGCACTCGCTGCGCTGGATGTGGGCGACCGACGAGCGCCGGGAGGGGGAGGTCGAGTCGCTCCCCGACTTCATCGCGCTCGGCGACCCGAAGACCCTCCAGGAAAAGCCGCCGGTCGGGCCGGACGACGTCGCCGCGATCCTCTACACCTCGGGCACGACGGGAACGCCCAAAGGCGTGATGCTCAGCCACTCGAACCTGTTCACCAACGTGGAGGGCTGCCTCAAGGCGCTCGACGTGAAGAGCCACGAGGTCGCGCTTTGCATCCTGCCGATGTTTCACACCTTCGCCTGGACCGGGAACGTACTGGTGCCCTTGCGCCTGGGCGCCAAGACGGTGGTGTCGCCCTCCATCGCGCCGCCGGAGCCGTGGCTCAAGCTCATGGCCAAGCACGGCGTCACGATGTTCTCGGCTGTGCCGCCGCTC
>JACRDR010000359.1 GCA_016212845.1 Elusimicrobiota bacterium | reverse complement strand
TCTTCGTCGAAGGCATAGCGGTCATGTTTTTCTATTTAACTAAATGTCGATATCCGGATCGAGGCGCGCCTCGTCGATGCGGTCCAGCCCGAACTTCAGCATGCTGTCGCCGGACTCCAGCACCACCAACGTGCCTTCCATCGGCTTGATAAATCCGCGAAAATTGCGCTGCCCGTTCTCGGCGACCTTCAGGCGAACCTTGGCCCGGTGGCCCACGAAGCGCAGGAAATCCTTCTCCTTTCTGAGAACCCGGTCCATGCCGGGGGAAGAGACCTCGAGCACGTACCGGCCGTCGACGAGGTTCTCGGTATCGAGAATGCCGCCGATGCGATGCGAAAGGTACTCGCAGTCGTCGAGCTTGATGCCGCCCGTCTTATCGACGTAAAAGCGGAGGATGCGGCGGCCCGACTCGTGGATGAACTGCACGTCCACGAGCTCCATCGCCTCTTGGTCCAAAACGGCCTGGACCGCGGTCTCGATCTTGCCCAAATCCGCCATATATTTAAAAGGGAATAAAAAAAGTGGCTCGACCTGCAGCCACTTCCAAAGGTGACTGCGCTTAGTATAGCAAAAAGGGTCAGACCCTTCGTCAGCATTTTCGTCAGCATTTCGGGCCCCCCATGCCCTGGAGATTCCCGCTCAGTTCGGGTACCCTGCTCTAAGATGCCTTCTACGAAAAAGCCCTCCCAGCGCGGGCGAATCGCCGCTTTCGTCTTGGTGGGAGCGATCGCCGGCATCTACGCGCTGACCTGCTCCCGTCCTCGCGACGAGGCCGAAAACTGGGCCAGCACGGCTGAGATCGACCGCCGGACGCCCGGGGACCTTGGCCCGGAGGACTCGGCCGAGGTGAAAGTTCCCGACTCCAACCCCGCCCCGATCCCTGACGAGGATATGGCGGGCTCCGGACGAGCCGCGCCCAAAGAGGCCGGGAATGCCGCCGAATTAGCGAGCGAGACGGCGGCCGCTCGCGAAGGGGAAGGCGGGACAGCCGGTCCGGCGGCGCCGGCCGGCACGCCGAAGGTAGCCGGCGTCTCCGCGAGACCCCGGCTGACGAAGCTGGGCGCATCGGCCGCGGCGACCCAACCGGGCGGTTCTGTCGCTTTCGCAGGCGCCGTCGGCGGGGGAACGTCCCCGCGCCCCTCTTCCCGCGCAGGCTCCGCGCAGAACGGTCCGGCGGCTTCGATTCGGTCCTCGCCGGGAGGCACCCATGCGCCGGGTCCGGCCGTAGGCTCGCGCGCGGGTTCCCAGACGGGACCGCGGACGGCCGCCGCCGGCTCGGGAGAACAATCCTCCGGCAAACCGGGCGCGCCGATCGCGACGCCGGAAGGCGCGAGCAGGGACCCCGATCTACCCGACGACGGGCGCCCAGCGGCGGGAACCGGCAAGAGGCTCCCCGAAGCCGGGTCGTGCGAGTCGGAATGCCGCGCGCGCTGTAAAGGCTTCGGCCGCGACTGCCTCACCGCCTGCGCCAACCGCGAGCACTGCGAAGGCGCGCTCGAGGAAGAGGACGACGGCTGCCGCGAGACGCCGATGTACTTCGAGCCGGTGCCCCAGCGGAAGTTCATGGTGGAAGCGGCCGCGGCCGAGGTCCAAGAGGAGTTTGACAAGGTCTGCAAAAGCAGCGGGAAGGAATGGGGCTTCGTCGACACGCTCGTCCAATCGCTGCAGAAGCGGGAGCCGCGATTCGGGTATCTTTGCCGACGCGGGAATTGCGGCGACATCAAGGACGACGTGATCGCGTTCTACGCGGGTCCTATGCCCCCGAAAGACGGCTCGCGTCAGATCATGATGATCGACATCATCCTGAACTGCGGCGAGCGCAACGAACCGCAGTGGCTGGTCTTCTGCTGGATGCCCGACTACAACGGGCTATGGAAGAAGCGACGGTAGCCTACAACCCAAAGCAGTAGCTCGGCGGGACGGAAGTCGTGATCGAGCACTTCGCCTTATAGACGGCGGGGGGGACTTCGCAGCCGGGCTGGCCTTTACAGTTGCGGATGCAGTTCGCCTCGTCCTTCGAGCCGCTCATGCAGACATTCCAGGCGCCGCCCTCGCAGTCCGGGCGGCCGGACGCCCGGCAGGCGCCCTGGCACTGCGCGAACGCCTTGCGCTTGAAGCAGGCGGCCAGGAGGCCCTCGGAAGCGACGTCGCCGGCCATCTCGTTGAGCTGGTCGGCCACGAACAGCTCCCGCAGGAACGGCTACTGGGCGACGACCTTGTCGGCCTGCGGCGTCCGCTTGCCGGCTCCGCCGGCCGGGGCCGCCTCGCCCTCTTCGCGGATCACGAGGCCGCCGATCGTCTCGTCGCTGCGAAACTGGCGCTTCTTTTTCGGCGCGGGCGTGGGCTCGGCCTTGGCGGCGGCGACGATGTCGCCGACCTCCGGGTCGTTCGTCAGCGGGGCGAGGACGGGCGCGAGCCCCCGGTCGGCGAAAGCGTGGCGGAGCGTATCGCCGAAGGCGCCCTGCGCGTTGAGCTTCTCGAAGAGGCTTCGCTTCGTGGGAGCGTCGCCCGCGCGCTCCTGCGCCTCATGCGCGTCGATCACCGCCGCCAGCGCAGGCTCCTTCTTGAGTTCCTGCAGGAGCGCGCCCACCGGGCCGGGAATCTCGCTCGAGACGACGCGGATCATGTCGCTCGGTCCGCCGGCTCTGGGCGCGGGGAGGGGATCGGCGGGCTTCCTGGGCTCAGGGAACGTCTTCGGCCCGCTGAAGAGCTTCTCGGTCGGCGTCTCGGACACGGCCGCGCGCTCGCGAGGCCAAAGGAAGAAGATCACGACGCCGGCGACGACGGTGGCGACTCCGAGGAGCAAGCCCAATTTCTTGGGCTCGTCGTCCGCTTCCGGTTCCACAAAACGAGTATGGTCCCGGACCGCGTAAGTGTCAACTAGGGTCAGACCCTTCGTCAGCATTTTCGTCAGCTTTCCGACGGGCGAGGGAACTAAATAGGGGTCTCATTCGTATATATGGGTAGGATGCCTCGACAATCGCGCCTCTATCAGCCAGGTTCTTTCCGGCATGTCATCATGCGAGGAAACGGAAGGCAGGACATCTTTCTGGACGATGCCGACCGCCGGAGGATGCTCCGCCTCATATTCGTCGCGGCCAAGCGAACTAAGACCCAGGTCCACGGCTACTGCCTAATGACGAATCACGTGCATCTTCTCGTCCGGCAAAGCGAAGAGGAACTGGGGAAAATGATGAAGGAAGTGGAGCAGCGATACGCCCAGTATTTCAACACTCGCCGGCAGACCGACGGGCACGTCTTTCAGGGGAGGTTCAAGGACTTCGTTTGCCATGACGACTCGCGGCTGCTGAAAGTGCTGCGCTACATCCATCGGAATCCGATCAAGCACGGGGCCGTCGGACATCTCGACGATTGGGAATGGTCGAGCCACCAAGCCTATCTCGGCCGCCGGCCGTCGTTCGTGATCACGGAATACTGCCTCGCGCTCTTCAAGGGCTCTCGAGAGCCGCGCGAGGCCTATTTGCGCTTCATGAGCGCCAAAGCCGATGCGCCATGGCCCCACAAGGGCCGGAGACGAAGCGGGCGAATGCCCCGCTTCACTCAGGATCCGACCAAGGGGCCGGTCTGGCTGCCGCCGGTTGACGTGCCGCTCGAGAGATTCTGCTCGCGACTCGGAATCCCCTCGGCCGCGCTGAGGGGGTCCTCAAAGGAACGGCGCGTATCCGACTTCCGCAGGAAGTTCGCGCTGGAGGCGCTTCGCGACGGCTATTCGCTGACGGACGTGGCGCGAGCCTTACGACGGGCCAAGCAGACGGTGCATCGCCTGGTGGATTGAAATGCTGACGGAATGCTGACGAAGGGTCTGACCCTAAGCCGCGACGGGCGGAGCCGGAACCGGCTGCGCCCAGTCGAACAGGCGGTCTTCGATCGCGTCCAGCTTGATCCGCTCCGGAGTCGCACCGTCGCGCCGCTTGAACTCGACTTCGCCTTCGGCCAGCGTCTTCTTGCTCACTACCACCCGCAGCGGGTAGCCCACGAGATCGGCGTCCTTGAACCGCACGCCCGGCCGCTCCGCGCGATCGTCGAGCAGGGTCTCGACGCCGCGATCCCACAGGCCCTTATAAAGCGTCTCGGCGGCCTCTTTCACCGCCGCGTCGTCGGTCTCGACAGGGATGATCACCACCGTGAAAGGCGCCAGCGCCACCGGCCACTTGATGCCGTTGTCGTCGTGGTTCTGCTCGATCGCGGCCGCCACCACGCGGGTGACGCCGATGCCGTAGCAGCCCATGACCATGATCTGGCTTTTCTGCTGCGCGTCCAGGTAGGCCGCGTTCATCGCCTTCGAGTACTTCGTGCCGAGCTTAAACGTGTGCCCGACCTCGATGCCCTTCGTGAACTCGACCGCGCCGCCGCAGCGGGGGCACGGGTCGGCGGGCGTCGCCGAGCGGATGTCGGCGAAGGCGTCCGCCTGGAAATCGCGGCCCGCGTTGATCCCCTTTAGATGGTAGTCGCGGCGGTTCGCGCCCGAGACGCCGTTGGCGACGCCCTGCAGCGCCAAGTCGGCGATGATGCGCACGGTGATCATCTGCCCCTGCGGGTTTTTCCAGCGGGGGAGGTTCACCGGGCCGGCGAAGCCGACCTCGCAGCCGGCGATGCCCATGTACTGGGTCTCGCTGCAGCGGTCGAGCATCGCCGCGCCGGCGGCGCGGGCGAGCTTGGGCTCGTTGAGCTCGTGATCGCCGCGAACGAGGGCCATCAGCGGCACGCCGTCGGCCATATAAAGCTGGGTCTTGAAGAACTTGACCGGGGACATGTCGAGCGCCTTCGCGACCTCCGCGACCGAGCCCATGTTCGGCGTATGGACCTCTTCGAGCTTCGCCGGAGCGTCCTGGGGCTGCGCCGCGGGCGCCGTGCACTCGGCGCGCTCGAGGTTTGCCCCGTAGGAGCACGCCTTGCAGGCGACGACGGTCTCTTCGCCGGTCTCGGCGAGCACCATGAACTCGTGCGAGTAGGAGCCGCCGATCGCGCCCGACTGCGCCTCGACGGGCTTAAACCGCAGTCCGCATCTAGTGAAAACTTTCTGGTAGGCCTGATAGACCTGCTCGTAGTAGGCGCCGGCGTCGGCGTCGTCGACGTGGAAAGAGTAGGCGTCCTTCATCAGGAACTCGCGGGCGCGCATGACGCCGAAGCGGGGCCGGATCTCGTCGCGGAATTTCAGGCCGAACTGGTAGAACATCGCCGGAAGCTGGCGCCAGCTCCGGATCTCGCGGCGGACGAGGTCGGTGATGACCTCTTCCGCCGTCGGGGCGAAGCAGAACTCGCCGTTCTTGCGGTCTTTGAGGCGGAGGAGCTCCTTGCCGTAGATCTTCCAGCGGCCGGTCTCTTCCCAAAGCTCCTTCGGCTGGACGACGGGGAGCCAGACTTCCTGCCCGCCGATGCGGTCCATCTCCTCGCGGACGATCTTTTCGACCTTCTTGACTACGCGCAGGCCGACCGGCAGCCAGTCGTAGAGGCCGGCGGCGACCTTGCGGATGAGGCCGGCGCGCTGCATGAGCTTCGCCGAGACGTTGTCGGCGTCGGAGGGAGCGTCCCGGAGGGTCGGGATGAGATAGCGGGAGAGGCGCATGAGGCTAGTCCTTGTCGGCCTTGGGTTTCTCTTGGGGCGGAGCCTTCAGATTGTCGGGGACCTTCTCGGCGTCCTTCTTTTGCTCGGCCGCCGCCTCCGCTTTCGCGCGGCGCGTGTCGCGGATGCGGACGAGGTCGTTGTAGGTCGCGAACAAGAGGAGCGACATCAAAAACACCATGCCGATGGAGTTGGCCACCTGCAGGGTCTTGAGCGTGAGCTTGCGGTGGCTCAGGCCTTCCCAGAGATAGAGCGCCGCGTGTCCGCCGTCGAGCAGCGGGATCGGCAGGATGTTGAAGAAGCCGACCGCCACCGAGATGAGGCCGATCAAGAACACCAGGTCCTCGAGCCCGGAGTGCGCGGCCTTCGACACCATCTGCACGATGCCGACGGGGCCTGCGAGGTCGGGGCGCTCGCGGTGGTAAATCTTGGAGGCGAGCGTCGTCACCGTGTACTTGGTCCAGAGCCAGCACTGGTGGAGCGCTTCCTTCACGGAGCCGACGAAGCCGATGTTCTTGTACTCGAACTTCGGCGCGATGCCGATGAGGCCGTGGCCGAGCCCCTTGTCGAGCTTGGGCGTCACGTCGACCATCTGGAGCTTGCCGTCGCGGACGAAGGTCACCGAGAGCGTCTTCTCGGGGTTTTGGTGGATGAGGTCCGCCATCTCCGTCCAGGTCTTCACCTCGTTCTTGCCGATCTTGACGACGCGGTCCTCGGGCTTGAGGCCGGCCTTGTCGGCGGGCAGGCCCGACTGGAGGTCGCCGATGATCGCGTCCTTCGAGGGCTCCGGCAGGCCGCGGACGAACACGACGCCGAAGAAGAGGGAGAACGCGAGGACGTAGTTCATGACCGGGCCGGCGGCGACGATGCCGAAGCGCTCGAGCCACGTCTTGGAGAAATACTCGTCGGGGTGGCCCGAGCAGTCCTCGAGCGTCTCGCCGGCGGGCTTCACGAAGCCGCCCAAGGGGAACGCGCAGATCGAGAACCGGGTCTCGCCGTAGGTGACGCCGACCAGTTCGGGGCCGAAGCCGAATGCGAAGCGCTCGACGCGGACCTTCAGCTTCTTGCACATCAGGAAGTGGCCGAACTCGTGCAGGAAGATGACCATTCCGAACGTGATGAGGACGGCGATGGCGCTGATGATCATAGGAGTTCTAGTGCCTTCTGGCGGGCCCACTGGTCGACTTCGAGGATCTCGGCGAAAGACGGCAGCCGGGCCCCGGGTCGATGCCGCTTCATCGTGCCCTCGATGACGCGGGCGATGTCCGTGAACTTGAGGCGCCCCGCGAGGAACGCCTCCACGGCGACCTCGTCCGCCGCGTTGAGCACCGCGGGCATGGAGGAGCCGGCTTTGGCGGCCTCGAGCGCG
Source organism: Elusimicrobiota bacterium (assembly GCA_016212845.1). GTDB lineage: Bacteria > Elusimicrobiota > Elusimicrobia > UBA1565 > JACRDR01 > JACRDR01. The sequence continues at coordinate 4,238 of JACRDR010000359.1, read as the reverse complement.
AGCGCGAGGCAGGGGAAGCGGCGGAAGTCCGGCGCGGCGAACGTCAATTCGCCCGCCTTCACGAAATCGAGGGGCTCGACGACCGGACAGACGCGGTCGGGCCAGGTCATCGCGTACTGGATGGGGAGCTTCATGTCGGGCACGCCCATCTGCGCGAGGATCGAGCCGTCGTTGAACTCGACCGCCGAGTGCATGATCGACTGGCGGTGGATGACGATCTCGACCTGCTTGAGGGTAAGGCCGAAGAGGTTCATGATCTCGATCGTCTCGAAGCCCTTGTTCATGAGGGTCGCGCAGTCGATCGTGATTTTTTTGCCCATCTTCCACGTCGGGTGGTCGAGGGCGGCCGCGGGCGTGACGCTCGCGAGCGAGCCCTTGTGCTTGTAGAACGCGCCGCCGGAGGCGGTCAGGATCACGCGGCGCACGTGCTTGCCGTAGCCGCGAAGCCCGCCTTTCACCTTGCGGCTCTCGAGGCATTGGAACATCGCCGAGGGCTCGCTGTCGACGGGGAGGATCTGTCCGCCCCAGCGGTCGGCCTCGAGCATGAACTGCTCGCCGGCCATCACCATCGGCTCCTTGTTCGCGAGGGCGACGATCTTGCCGGCCTTGAGGGCGGTCAGGAGGGGGGCGAAGCCGACGCCGCCGACGAGGGAAAGCAGGACGACGTCGACGTCTTTGGAGGCCGCGATCTCGCAGAGGCCTTCGACGCCGGGCTCCAGGTGCCGGACCGCGCCGTTGACGCAGGCTTTGAACTGTTTGGCCGCGTCGTGCTCAAATACCGCGACGCGGGCGGGCTTGTGGCGCTTGACCTGCTTGGCGAGCAGGTCGACGTTGGAGTTGGCGGAAAGGGCGACGACCCGGAAATCGTCCGGCATCTGGTCGATGACCTTCAGCGCGTTGACGCCGATGGAGCCGGTGGAACCCAAAATAGCTACGTTTTTCATGGCCAAATGATCAGGACATAATACATCATCGGCGCCGCCAAGAGGAACGAGTCGAAGCGGTCGAGGATGCCGCCGTGGCCGGGCAGCAGCGCGGAGGAGTCCTTGGCGCCGACCGCCCTTTTCACCACCGACTCCGCGAGGTCGGAGGCCTGGCCCACGACGCCCAGCATCATGCCGAGGGAGGCCGCCAAGGCGGGCGTCATCGCGTCGGCCATCCAGAAGCGCTGGGCGGCGAGCCCGACGAGGATCGCGCCGACAAAGCCCGCCGCCGCGCCCTCCCACGTCTTGCCGGGGCTGATGACGGAGGCGAGCTTGTGCCGGCCGAAGCGCTTGCCCACGAAGTAGGCGGCGGTGTCCATGATCCAGACCGTCACGAAGAGGAGGTACGTGAACTGCTCGCCGTGCGGCCGCAGGTCGCGGATGAGGGCGAGATGGGCGAGCGTCCAGCCGACGAAGAACACGCCGAAGAGGGTGAGCGCGGCGCGGTCCATCGAGTGCTCCGAGCGGAACATCTCGCGGAACATCGCGACGAGCACGACGGCGGTGATGAGGAGCCCCGGCAGGCCGCCCTGCATCGCGCGTCCGGGGCCGGGCGAACCGAGAGCGACCGCGAGCGCGAGCAAGCCGCCGCCGGCGACGCAGGTAAAGCGCTGAATGCCGCGCCCGCCGACCCAAAGCAGGAGCGCGTACTCATAGAGCGCCGCGGTCGCGACGCACACGACAAAGGCGACGAAGGGCAAGGACCCCAGGTGGATGAGCCAAAGCAGGAGCGGAACGCCGACCATCGCCGTCAAAACCCGCGGCAGCAGCATACGGAATCAATTTGGGGACAGTCCCCAAATTGACTCTAGATCCCCCCGAAGCGGCGGTGCCGCTTCTGGTAGTCCAAGACGGCGTCGACGAGCTGCTGCTCGCGGAAGTCCGGCCACAGCACCGGCGTGATGTAGAGCTCGGCGTAGGCCGCCTGCCAGAGCAGGAAATTGGAGAGGCGCATCTCGCCGGAAGTCCGGATGACGAGGTCGGGGTCGGGGAATTCGGCGGTGTAGAGGCGGCGGGCGATCGCGGCCTCGTCCACTTCCTTCGCTCCCTCGCGAATGAGCGCGTTCACCGCGTCGACGATCTCCTGGCGGGAGCCGTAGTTGAGCGCGAGGTTTAAGATGAGCCCGGTGTTGCCCTTGAGCTTCTCGATGCCGCGCGATAGTTCGTCCTGGACGGGCTTGGGCAAGCCGTCGAGGCGGCCCGAGGCGCGAAGCCGCACGTTGTTCTTGTCGAGCTCGCTCACCTCGCGCTTGAGGGTCCACGACAGGAGGCGCATGAGCTCGCTCACCTCGTCTTTGGGGCGGAGCCAGTTCTCCGTCGAGAACGCGTAGAGCGTGAGGACTTCCACGCCGAGCTTGCCGCACGTCTTGGTCGCGGCGCGGACCGAGTCGACGCCGAGCTTGTGCCCCGCGACTCGCGGCAGGCCGCGGCTCTTCGCCCAGCGGCCGTTGCCGTCCATGATGATCGCGATGTGCCGCGGCATGTTCGCGGGATCGAGGCCGTTTTGCGCCGCGAAATCGGGCGTGACCTTGGGCTTCGACACTAGCAGCCCCTCGAGTGGAACCAAATCGCGACGATGCCGTTGGCGGCGTGCGCGCGGACCCAGCCGGTCGCGAGCTCCTTGGCCTCGCCGCCTTCGCAGCCGGTGGAATCCAGCACGCGGACCTGCAGCCAGAGGCCGTCCTTGTTCCGCTTGTGGCTCAGCACCTGGGCGCCGTACTCGTCGCCGCCGGGCTCGAGCTTCTTGGAGGGGGAGTCTTTCTCCGGCTTCTCATGCACCTCGCCGTCCCAGTCGGACGTCATGTACGCGAGGCCGCCGGCTACGAGGTCCTCGAGCGCGTGGAACTTGCCGGCCTCGGCCGCGTCGATCCAGCCCTTGCCGTCTTTGAGCTTCACCTCGTACCAGCCCTTCCGCTGCCGGAACACGACCGCGCCGGGCGTCTCGTTGCCCCATTCCTCGTAGGCGACGTCGCCGGGCGCGTCGATTTTCTTAGGAGTAGGCCACTTCCGCTTAGCCGGCTGCGCGTAAATCTTCACCGAGCCGGGGTTGACAGGCTTGAGGCCGGGCGGGCCGTTGGGGACGACCTCGCCGAAGAGCTTGGGCACCTCGAGGATGCCGGACAGCCTCGCGTGCTCCCCGACCTCGGCCCGCGCGGCGACGGCGAGCAGGAAGAGGGTCGAGAGCATCAGTGTCGCAGCACTCAGACGGTGGAGAGCTCTTTCTCTTTGATCGCGAGCGCTTCGTCGATCTTCTTGATGTAGGCGTCGGTGAGGCCGGAGGCGCGGCTCTGCTCCTTCTTGGAGGCGTCCTCGGCGACCTTCCTCTCTTTCTCGAGCTTCTTGATCTTTTCGATGGCGTCGCGGCGCTCGTTGCGCATGGCGACCCGCGCTTCCTCCGCGGTCTTGCCGAGGAGCTTCACCATCTCCTTGCGGCGCTCTTCCGTCATCGTCGGCATCGTCAGGCGGATGACGCCGGAGCCGTCGTTTTGTGGGGGGATCTTCAGATCGGATTTTTGGATCGCCGTCTCGATCGCTTTCAGCGCGGTCGGGTCCCAGGGCCGGATCTCGAGCGTGCGGGCCTCGGGAACCGAGATCGCCGCGACCTGCTTCATCGGCACCATCTGGCCGAAGTACTCCACCTTCACGCCTTCGAGGATCTGGGGATTGGCGCGGCCGGTGCGCACCTGCGACAGCTCCTGCTTGAGCTTGTCGAGCTTCGCCTTCATGTTGCTCTCGGCGCCGGTGATGATCTGATCGGTCATGGGTTTACTCCCGGATGAGCGTGCCTACTCTCGCGCCCGACACCGCTTTCGCGATGTTGCCCGTCTGGTGCATGTTGAACACCAGGATGGGGAGCGCGTTTTCCATGCAAAGAGTGAGCGCCGTCGAGTCCATGACGCGCAGGCGCTTGCGGATGGCGTCCATGAAGTTGATCTCGCGGATCTTCTTCGCCTTCGGGTTGCGGCGGGGGTCGTCGGTGTATACGCCGTCGACCTTCGTCGCCTTGAGCAGGACCTCGGCCTCGATCTCGGTGGCGCGCAGCGCGGCCGCCGAGTCCGTGGTGAAATACGGGTTGCCCGTGCCGCCCGCGAAGATGACGACGCGGCCCTTCTCGAGGTGGCGGATGGCGCGGCGGCGGATGTAGGGCTCCGCCAGCTGCGTCACCTGGATCGCCGACTGCACGCGAGTGGGGACGCCGATCTCTTCGAGGGAGTCCTGCAGGGCGAGGGCGTTGATGATCGTCGCCAGCATGCC
>JACRDR010000358.1 GCA_016212845.1 Elusimicrobiota bacterium | reverse complement strand
CGATCTTGTTGCCGAGCTTCTTGATGGCGTCGGCGGGCGGGCCCACGAACACGATGCCGCGGTCCGCGCACGCCTGGGCGAAGCCGGCGTTTTCGGAAAGGAAGCCGTAGCCCGGATGGATCGCCTGGGCGCCGGTCATCTTCGCGGCGGCGAGCAGGGAATCGATCTTCAGGTAGCTGTCGCGGGCGTAGGCCGACCCGATGCAGACGGCCTCGTCGGCGAGCCCCGCGTGCATCGACTCCCGGTCGGCCTCGGAATAGACCGCCACCGATTTGATGCCCAGCTCGCGGCAGGCGCGAATGACGCGCACCGCGATCTCGCCCCGGTTGGCGATGAGAAGTTTCTTGATGGTCATCGGGTCTCCACTACGACTACCTTGGTCCAAAGATCGACGCGCGCCGAGAATAGGACGGCGCTGCCCGCGCGGACGTCCACGCGGTACTGCGAGCCGCCGAGGTGCTGGGCCTGCCAATCCTCGGCCGGCACGGGGCCGCGGCCGGCCTGCTTCCACTCCTTAGTGAGGCGGGCGCGCTCTTCCTTCCGCCACTCGGCGACGGTCTGGCCGCCCTCGACGTGGTGCTGCTGGGCGAGCTCGATCGCCTCCTTCTGCGCGTTGCCGGAGTAAACCGCCGCGCTGCGGCGGGCGTAGTCGGCGTCCGCGGGCTTGTCGCAGACGCCCATGGCCTTCGTGAAATCCTGCACGGCGTTCGGGGCGTCCTGGAGCGCGAGGGAGCATTCGGCGCGGCCGAGGAGCAGCTCGCACTGCTCGGTCGGAGTCGCCTTGCCGAACGTGAGGACCGCGTTGTACTGGTCCATCGCGTCGCGGTAGCGCCGCAGCACGTTCTTGAACGTGTCGCCGAGGACCGCGCGGACGTGGTTGAGCGCGGCGGGTTCCGGGGCGAGCGCGGGCGGCAGGCCGGCGGGGACCTCGAGCGCCGCGCGGCATTCCTTCTCGAGCTGGCTCGCGAAGGAAGGGTTGCGCAGAGCGTAGTACGCCTCGCAGACGTAAACCTGGGCCAGCGGGTCGCGGGCGTTGACCGCCAGGGCGGCCTGGGCGGCGGCGAGCGCCTGCTGCCCGTCGCCGCGGTCGAGCGCGGCCTCGGCGTTGCGCAGAAGGTTCCACGAGAACGCGCGGCGCCAGGCGCCGCCTTCCTGCTTGAAGACGAGGGTGTTCTCCTCGGGCTCGCGCGCGTCGATCTTCAGGCGATAGCGTACGAACGCCAGGTCGCCGTCCACGGAGGCGAGGGCCACGTCGGAGAAGTCCCAGCTCATCCCTTCGCGGGCGTTCTTGAGCTCCTCGATCGTCGCGCTGCGCTTCGAGGCCTCGGAGAGCATGCCGTAGGCCGCGGTGAAATCGCCGGACTTCATCGCCGTGAGGTAGCGGCGCGCCGTGATGGGAAGCTGGACCTCGGATTTCTGCATGTGGCGCCGCCGCGCGAGCCAGAGCGCGCCGCCGGATAATAGGAGCACGAGCGCGAGAGCGGTCGACACCTTCGCGGCGGTCTGCGAGCCTACATGCGCCTTCGACTGCGTGAGCTTCTCCACCTTGCGGACGCCGTCGATGCCGCCGGACGGCGCGGGCGAGGGCTTGGGCTTCGGGGCCGGAGGAGGAGGGGGTGCGGCGGCCGGACTTGAAGCGCGCTTCGGGGGCTCGGGCTCCCTCACCGGCGGCTTCTTCTCGGGAGCCTTGGCTTCCGGCGCTTTCGGCACCGCGCGGCCGATCACGGTGTGCGGCAGGCCGAGATCGGTCTTGCGGGCGGGCTTCGCTTCCGCCGGAGTGTCGAGCTTGAGTCCCTCGACGGGCTTGAGGCTCGAGGGCGGCGGATTGAGCCCCACCGGAGGAATCGAGGCCGGCGCTTCCATCGGAGGAGGCGGCGGAGGGGGCGGCGGCGGCGCGGCCGGCTCCGGCTTCTTTTCGACGGGCCTCGGGAGATCGGGGAGCTTGAGCGGCGCGGCCGCTTTCTTGCGCTCGTGCTCTTCGAGTTCGTTGGCGGCGGACTCGGCGAGCGTCTCGAAGACGAACTTCTCGGCGGCCGGCGGCGCCTTCGCGGGCTCGGCTTTCGGCGGCGGCGGGGGCGGCGGGGCCGCGGCCTCTTTCTTCGGAGTCGAGGGGCCGTCGATGCGCCCGCAGCCGTTATCGCAGTACTTCTTGGCGAGAGAGTTGGCGAGCCCGCAGTCGCCGCAGACGCGTACGACGCGGCCTTTGCACTTGGCGCATTCGACGCGCTCCGGAGTCCCCGGAGCGCCGCATTTCTCGCACTGGATGGTGACGGCCACGAAGCTAGATCAGGGGGCGATCAGGAACAGGGGCTGCCCGTACTCCACGGGCTTGCCGTCGTCGACGAGGACCTTCACCAGGCGTCCGGCGGCCGGGGCCTTGATCTCGACCGGCTCCGCGCCGGTCTCGAGGAGGCCGAGCAGGTCTCCTTCGGCTACGGAAGCGCCCTCGTTCGCCTTTCGGGCTTTGCCCGGGGCGCTCCAGCGGAAGAGGCCGACGCCGGTGGAAGATACCGGCAGGAGCGTGGTGGCCGGGAAGGCCGCCGACGGGACCGAGTTGCGGCCCTCGAGCTTCACCTCGACGCCGTCGTCGCCCTTGCGATACGAGACCTCGGTGAGGTCCGTGCCTCGCATCCACGTCAAGACTTCCTGAAGCCGTCGCGTTTCCATCGCTATCTCCCGTTCTTAGGCTGCGGCTGCGGCAAAAGTCCCGAGGCCAGCGGGTCGAACGCGCCCGGCAGCATGAGGGCCGCGCGCGTGACCGTGATCTTGTCGTTTCCGTCGTCCTTGCCCGTGCTGACGAGGATGAGCGCGGTCGAGCGGTCGGCGAACTCCATCACCACCTGCCGGCACGCGCCGCAGGGGCGGGCGTCCTTGCAGGCGACCGCGATCGCGCGCACCTTCGAGTCGCCGCGGCTGACCGCGTTGAACACCGCGACGCGCTCGGCGCAGAGGCTGAGGCCGTAAGAGGCGTTCTCGACGTTGGCGCCGGTGTAGATCCGGCCCTTGTCGGTCAGGACCGCCGCTCCGACCGGATGGTGCGAGTACGGGCAGTAGGCTTTCTTCCGGGCGGCCTTGGCGGCATCCACGAGGCTCTTGAGTCTCGCCCGCGACAATCCATGCGCCTTGATCATGAACCGACCTCCGCCGCCCTAAAGGACGCTCCGGAACCTTGGGTTCCGGGCGCCGCGAACCGTGCGCGCACCGACGCGCGATCGGCATCGGGCAGAAACAGCTGGTCCACCGACTCCAGGGAAATCCGGGTGAGCTCGTCCGTCGTGAAGCCCGCGCGGCGGGCCTCCTCGTACTCGTGCGTGAGATCGATGCCGAAGAGCCCGCGGTCGTCGGTGTTGACGCTGACCTTCGCGCCGGCCTGGTAGAAGCGCCGCGCGGGATGGTCCTCGATGCGGGCGACCGACTTCGTGCGGACGTTCGAGGTCAGGTTGAGCTCGATGGCGACCTTCGCGTCGACGACGCGGCGGAGGAGCTTCTCCTGGCCGTCGAGCGCGGTGCCGTGGCCGATGCGGCGGGCGCCCGCGTCGAGGGCGAATTCGAGGGTGGCGGGCCCGGGCACCTCGCCGGCGTGGCACGTCGCCGGGATGCCGAGAGCGCGGGCCTCTTCGAAATAGGGGGCGTAGGCGCGCGCGTCGAAGCGGCTCGCGTCGCCGGCGAGGTCGAGGCCGACCACGCCGGGCCGGGCGACGCCGTTCGACGGGCGCCAGAAGCGCTTGAGCGTGTCGAAGGCGGCGCGGTTTTCGTCGTTTCCGTGTCCGAGGAGCAGGCAGACGAGGACGCCGCTGGTCACGCCGAACTCTTTCCGGCCGCGTTCGAGCCCGCGAAGGACCGCGAGCACAGCGTCGTCGGTGGAAAATCCCGGCGCGGCGTTGAGGGCGGGGGCGAAGCGCACCTCGAGATGCCGGATGTTGTCGCCGGCGGAGTCCTCCACCAGCTCGTAGGCGACGCGCTCGAGAGCCGCGTCGTCTTTCAGCAGGGGATAGATCCGCTCGAAGACCGCGAGGCATTCGCTCAGCGCGCAGGGACCGTGCACCTGCACGAACGGCCTGAGGGCCTCCACGTTGCCGGCGGGGAGCTTTACGCCGCGCTCGCGGGCGAGCTCGAGGATCGTGGCCGGGCGCAGCGCACCGTCGAGGTGGCAGTGCAGCTCGACCTTCGGAAGCTCACGCAGGGACATATTTCGAGAGGAAGAGCTCCAATTTCTTGTAGGTCGCCTTCGGCATCTTGTCCGGATGCGTGAAGACGGCGCCGTCGAGCGCCTTCGTGCACGGGCAAGTCCGGGGCAGTCTGGCGAGCTGCGGGATCGCCCGCTCGAGCAGGGTCTGGGCGTTGGCGACGTTCGCGAAGAGGTGCTCGACGACCACCTTGTTGTCGACCTCCTCGCCTTCCTTCCAGCAGTCGTAATCCGTGACGGCCGCGACCGCCGAGTAGCAGATCTCGGCCTCGCGGGCGAGCTTGGCCTCGGGGATCGCGGTCATGCCGATGATCGAGTAGCCGAGCTGCCGGTGCATGCTGCTCTCGGCCTTCGTCGAGAACGCCGGGCCTTCCATGCAGCAGTAGACCCCGCCGCGGTGCGACGTGATCCCCAGCCGCTTCGCGTTGTCGAAAAGCAGTTCGGACATGGCGTCGCAGTACGGGTGGGCGAAGGCGACGTGGCCCACGATGCCGTCGCCGAAGAACGTGGACTTGCGTCCCTTGGTCTCGTCGACGAGCTGGTCGGGGAACACGAAATGACGGGGCGAGATCTCCTCCTTCAGGGAGCCGACCGCGCCGATCGAGACGATCCGCTCGACGCCGATCGACTTGAGCGCCCAGATGTTCGCCCGGCCGTTGATCTCGGTCGGCGTGACGAAGTGCCCGCGGCCGTGCCGGGGCAAAAAAGCGCAGCGCACGCCTTTGATCGTGCCCAAGATGAGCGCGTCGGAGGGATCGCCGAAGGGCGTATTGATGCGCACCTCCTTGACGTCCTCGATATGCTTCATCTCATAGAGGCCGCTGCCGCCGATGACGCCGAGCTTCGCCTGGTCGTTCAAGCCACGGCCTCCTGCATCAGCTCGGGATAGATGGGATGCTTGCCGCAGAGCGCGCGGACCTTCGCCTTCACCGCGTTGAGGCCGGCGAGGTCGTCTTTTTTGGCCAGCGCGTCGTCGATAAGCTCGGCGATCTGGTCCATTTCCTTCTCGCCCATGCCTCGCGTCGTGACCGCGGGCGTGCCGATGCGGACGCCCGAGGCGACCATCGGCTTCTCGGGGTCGTAGGGGATCGCGTTCTTGTTGACCGTGATGCCGGCGAGATCGAGCGCCTTCTCCGCGTCCTTGCCGGTGACTTTCTTCGAGCGCAGATCGAGGGAGAAGAGGTGGCAGTCCGTGCCGCCCGCGACGATGCGGAAGCCTCGGTCCTGCAGAGACTTCGAGAGCCGGCGCGAGTTGGCGAGCACCTTTTCCTGGTAGCGCTTGAACTCGGGCTTGAGCGCCTCGCCGAAGCACACCGCCTTCGCCGCGATCACGTGCATGAGCGGGCCGCCCTGGTTGCCGGGGAAGTTCATCTTGTCGAGGGCCGGGGCGTGGACGGTCTTCGAGAGGACCATGCCGCCTCGGGGGCCGCGCAGGGTCTTGTGCGTGGTCGTCGTGGTGAAGTCGGTGAGGGCGACGGGCGAGGGGTAGACGCCCGCGGCGATCATCCCCGCGTAGTGCGCGATGTCGGCGGAAAAGAACGCGCCGCAGGAGTCGGCCATCTTCCTGAACCGCGCCCAGTCGAACACGCGCGAGTAGTTGGAGGCGCCGATGAAGAGCATCTTCGGCTTGTGCTCCTCCACCAGCTTCTCCGCTTCCTCGTAGTCGATGCGCTCGTCGTCCTTGCGCACGTTGATCGGGACGATCTTGAAGAACTTGCCGGAGAAATTCAGCGGATGGCCGTGCGAGAGGTGGCCGCCGTGCGCGAGGTTGAGGCCCAAGACGGTGTCGCCGGGCTTGAGCACGGACAAATACATCGTGATGTTGGCCTGGGTGCCCGAGTGCGGCTGGACGTTCGCGTGCTCGGCGCCGAAGAGCTTTTTCGCTCGCTAGATCGCCAGGGTCTCGGCGACGTCGACGTGCTCGCAGCCGCCGTAGTAGCGCTTGCCGGGATAACCCTCGGCGTACTTGTTCGTCAGGAGCGAGCCTTGCGCCTCGAGCACCGCCTCGGAGACGTAGTTCTCGGAGGCGATCAGCTCGAGGTTCTCCGCCTGTCGGCGGCACTCGGCGGTCACGGCGCGAAAAACTTCAGGATCTTGGGTCTGCAGTCGATGGAGCATGTTTTTTCACCAGGGCGACGATCCCCTGTTCGATGGTATCGCGGCACTTCAAGTAGACCGCGTCCGGCTGGCCGATCGGGTCGGGCACGTCAACCGCGCCCTGCCCGCAGGCCTCGAGGAAAAGAGTGGTCTTGGCTTTGAACTCGGGGAACTCGTCCCAAAGCGCGTCGCGGTGCTCCTTCGTCATTGGGAACACGGCGTCGGCCCAGCGGAGCACGTCTCGGGTCGCGAGCTGGGGGACATGCTCTTTCGGGCTGAGCCCGCGCGGCGCGAGCGCTTTGTAGACGCCCGAGGGTACCGCGAAATAGCGTTCGGCGGCGACGCCCGCGGATTTGGACTCCCAATCGGGGTGCCCCTGCTTTTTCGCCTCGTCGCGAAAGAGGTATTCCGCCATCACGCTCCGGCACGTGTTGCCGGTGCAGACGAAGAGCGCTCTCACTTGGGCAGCGCCTCCAGGATCTGCTGTCTCGTGAGCGCGCCCTCGCGCACGACTCGGACCGGCAGGGTGGTCGCGTCGACGATCGTCGACTCCTGGCCGCCCGCCGCGCCCGCGTCGACGACGAACTCGCAGCGCGCCGAGAACTCCTTCGCGACGTCCGCGCCGGTGTTGAGCGACGGCCGGCCGGACTCGTTGGCGCTGGTGGTCGCCAGGGGCACGCCGGACGCGCGCAGGAGCGCGAGCGCCACCGGATGCGCCGGGACGCGGATCGCGAGCGTCGGGAACTCCTGGAAGGTCAGCAGACGTCCCTCTTTCGTGGGCTTGAGGACCAGGGTGAGGGCCCCGGGCCAGAAGCGGGAGGCGAGCGCTTCCGCGGCGGGCGTGAACTCCACCCAACGCTTCGCCGCTTCGAGCGAGTCTATCAAAATAGGTAATGCCTTCAAAGCTTCTCTGGCCTTGATCTCGTAGATCTTCCGCAGCCCGGCCTTGATCTGGCCGTTGGTCCCGATGCCGTAGACCGTGTCGGTCGGGAAGGCGCACGGCTTGGCCTGCTTGAGCGCGGTCGCCACCGCCTGCAAATCGGCGCCCGCCAGCTCTTCTCCCTCACGCAACGTAATGACTCGTCCCATGTCAGCTCCTGAAAACGACGACGAATTCGCCCAGGATCTCGGTCTTGGCCTTGAGCTTGGCCAAAACCTCGGCGGGCGTGCCGGTGAGCCACTCCTCGTAAACCTTCGAGAGTTCCCGGGCGAGGGCGACCGAGGCGTTCGGCCCGGCCGAAGCGGCGATCTCTTCCACCAGCTCGACGACGCGGAAAGGCGACTCGTAAAGCACGACCGTCCGCTCGGTCTTCGCCGCCTCCTCGATGGCGCGCTTTCGCTTGCCGGGGGAGCGGGGGAGAAAGCCGAGAAAGACGAAGGAGTCTCCGGGCAGGCCGGAGCCCGCCACGGCCGCCGCGACCGCGCTGGGGCCGGGCAGAGAGCAGATCGTGACGCCCGCCT
>JACRDR010000002.1 GCA_016212845.1 Elusimicrobiota bacterium | reverse complement strand
GCGAGCGAGACGAGCATCACGATCGACAAGATTTGGTGGCTGAGGCGGGGTGGGACCGAAGCGAGGCATTGGCGCAGCGTCGGGTAGAACAGCGTCTTGAACGCGAACGGATAGAAGACCATCAGCGCGACCGCGACCCACAGCTTCGGCAGGGCGAGGGCCGCCCCGCAAAACAGCAGGACGCCGGCCGGCAGGACCGCGAGGAGCGTCGACACCGAGGCCCGGCGCCCCACCTCTTCTCCCGCGAGCCGCTGGTACGCGACGGTCGCGACGAGGACGCAGGCGGAGGCGCCCGAGACGAGGAGTCCCGCGTCCGAGACCGACGGGAGCGCGCTTTGGATCGACTGGTAGAAGACCGACTCGACGGAGAGCTTCGCCGCGCGGGCCCAAATAAACCCCAAGAGCGCGATCCGGACCAGCGGGTCGGCGGCGACGAAGGACGCCGAGGCGCGGATTCCGGCCCAGGGCGCGACGGGGGCGGTCTGGGGTCCTTCGTCGGCGGCCGCCGCCAGGCAGGCGAGATGCACGCCCGCGGCCGCCCAGACCAGGTAATGGAATCGGTAGAGTCCGTCGGCGCGGCTCTCGCAGAGCATCCAGACGGCGGCGACGGCGCGTCCGATGAGCTCGTAGTGGTTGACGCGCTGGAGCAGCTCCCGGAACCGCAGCGGGTCCGAGGACTGAAACGGCAAAAGCGCGGCGTGGATGCCGACGGTATCGAGCACCCAGGCGCCGACCGCGAGCAGGAATAGGACGCGCGCGTCGGAGGGCCTCGCCCAGGAGGCGAAGGAAAGCGCGAGAGTGACGGCGACGAGGCCGCCGTAGATACGCTGGATCGCGCGGGGGGCGAGGAACAACGAAAGGGCGTACAGCGCCCAGGAGACCGTAAACGCCCAAAAGATAAGCGCCGCGTAGTTCGTGGCCCCGATCAGGGTGACGAACGCGGTGCCGGCGTAGATCGAGAGCAGCCCCGTCAGCAGGCCGCGGGACAGCGATGAGGCCGAGTGCCGCCGGAAGCTCTCGGGCGAAAGGACGGTCTCCTCCATTCCTTATAGTATGCGGAAACCGCCCTTCTTGGGGTTGGGCCTACGGGGTGCCGCGAGGGGGTCTTTGAGCCTACCGCCGGAACGGGTCCCGGGAGCCGGGGCCTTTGGGCGCCTTGGGCAGCTTGCTGGGCGTCGGCGCGAACGGGTCGCGGCCGGGCTCGGCGATGGAGTCGGCGCCGCCGAAGAGGATCGCGAACTGCGCCGACAGGCCCATCTGGTGGGGGACGCGCTCGTCGCCGCCGATGGACTGGATCCGGTGGAAGCGCTCGGGGATCTGCGCCGCCACGTCCATGAAGAAGTTCACCGCCTGGATGCCGATACCCATGCTCCACAGCGTGCCGGAGTGGCCCTGGACGATGTTTTTGGAGACGCCGCCTCGCAGGGGGATCGAGAAGCCCGGGTCGTTGAAGAGCCGGATCTCCATGCCCGCGGCGTACTGTCGCGAGGTGTAGCGCTCGACCGCGGTGAGGTTCTCGGTGATGTCCAGGTCGGAGGAGATCGTCCACCAGCGCGTCGGGTCGATGGCCACGCCGACGCGGGACTGGCCTTGGAGCGAGTAGTAGCGGTGCGAATCGTTGAGCTCTTTCGCCCGCGCGGGCAGCGAGAACCGGGGGGCGTTGACGTTGCGGCCGACGAAGCCCACTCGAGGATGCCACCACACGTCGGGGAACGTCTCGCGGACGTCCCAGAGCAGCCCCACGTCGACGCCGGGCATGAAGCTTACGCTCGTGGAGCGGTCGTAGTTGCGGAACACCGCTCCCGGCTCCGGGTTCTCGCGGGCGACGAAGATCTCCGAGTAGCCGGTCTTGGCGACGATGCCCTTGGCGTTGGCGCCGAGGAAGAGGCCCGTCTCCATGATCTCGTGCCCGTAGCCCGCGCCGAACTCGTAGTAAGAAGCGCCGCGGACGCGGAGCTTCGACGTGTTGTTGTTGATGGTCGCCGCGGTCGTGTTGACCGTGTCGATCTCGGGCGAGATGCCGCGGAAGCTGAAATTGTTGGCGAACACCGCGAGCCGGCCGAACTTGAAGTTCAGTCCGCCGGTCGCTTCTCCGATGCCGCCTTCTCCCGCCGGGCTGGCCATCTTCGAGTACGCGGTGGCGATGTTCTGGTTCGTGCAGAGCGCGCCGCCGGGATTGTCTCGGCAGCGGCTGGCGACCTCGTAGAGGTCGTTGGCTCCTTCGAACACCGTGCCGCCGATCTCGTAGTGGCCCGAGCCTTGCATGAGGACGCCGGTCGGGTTCTCCACGATCCGGCCGAGGGCGCCGGGATTGTAGTACGCGCCGAGGGGGCCCTCCGCCACCGCGACGAACGCGCCGCCCATACCCATCGCCCGCGGGCCCATCGTGACCCACTGGGTGGCCCCCGCAGGGACCGCAGACAAGAGCGCCAGGCCCAATAGGGCCGATTTCCCGGAAGACATGTAGGCGGGATTATAGCGGTCGACCGGCCGGTTGTCTATAACCTGGATGTTACGAGGATAAATTACCCTGAAAATTAATGACTTTCATGGAGCCTATGTAACAATAGGGTGTCTTGACGGCTATAGACTGGTGACGTATCCTCAGGCTCTGGGGGCGAAATCCATGAAAAGACTACTTTCCCTTATCGCGGTTTCGGCGCTCGCGCTTTCGCTGGCTTCGCGCGTGGACGCCGGCAACGCGCTGCTTCAGGGGTCGGGCGACATTCAGGTCCAGAATACGAACGTCGAGCCTCCGACCTGCAGCATCCACTGCGAGTCCCAGGACCCTAGAGGCTTGCCGGAGGGCTACTGCAACGGCCGCGAAGCCTATGTCAGCGGCCTGCCCTCGGGCAACATCCGCGTCATGTGGGGGTCCGCGAACGGCACCTCGATCACGCTCGATCGCGGCGACGGGGCTGGCGCCCAGCCGGTCGGCGCTTCCGGCAACGAGGTCCACTACATGGGCCAGTCGAGCTGGCGGCCCTTCACGTTCACCGTCTCCAACGAGGCGGGCTCCTGTACGGGCACGGTCTACGGCCGCACGAGCTGCTTCCTCAAGGGAACCAAGATTCTCATGGAGGACGGCACCTATAAGAACATCGAGGACATTAAGGCGGGCGAGGTCGTGATGGGCTACGACACCGAGACCGGCACCTTCAAGAAAACCACGGTGACGGAGCCGGTGAAGTCGTCGTCCTCGCGCTGGTACCTCCTCAACGACAACCTCAAGGTCTCGGTCGGCCACCAGATCATGTCGAACGGCAGCTGGACCTGGTCGGAGAACCTCAAGGTCGGCGACAAGATGTTCGACGCCGGCGGCAACGAGGTCACGATCACCAGCATCGTCCAGCACGACGAGGTCGTCGACGTCTACAACCTCATCACCGCGCCGTATCACGACTTCTTCGCCGGCACGGAGAAGCAGTCCTTCCTCGTGCACAACACGGACTCGATCAAGGATCACAAGGACCACGGCATGCTCCGGGGCACCGAGATCCTCCTGGTCGACGGCCGGCGCGTGAAGGTCGAGGACTTGAAGGTCGGCGACAAGATCATGAACTACGACTTCAAGACGAAGACCTATCGCCCGGGCAAGGTGGACCAGGTGGGCGCCTCGAAGGCGAGCGGCTGGATCGAGATCAACGGCAACCTTCGCGTGGCGAAGAACCACCCGCTCTACTCCGTGAAGAAGGAGAAGTGGGACAAGAAGGTCGCGGATCCGAAGCGGCAGTAAACGATCGGTCGAACAACGCGGGGGCGGGCCCCTCCCGGGGCCCGCCCTCTGCGTTTACCGGCGAGCCGTGTCGAGACGGGCGGCTCGCAGCGGGTCGTCCGCGAGGCCGATGAGGTAGAGGAT
>JACRDR010000357.1 GCA_016212845.1 Elusimicrobiota bacterium | reverse complement strand
GAGCTGCTCTACGAGTACCTCGCCTCGGCGGCGGGGCGCCGCGGGCGCGTCGGCATCGTCGAGGAGCCGCCCTTCGGGCCCGGCGACACCGAGATGCCGCTGTTGGCCGAGCGCTTCTCCCGGCGGGGCCTGACCTGCTGGGTCGGCGCGCCGTGGGACGTGAAGGCGTCGGGCGGGCGCTTCACCCTGCGCGGCCGCCCGGTGGACTGGCTTTTCCGCGACCTCAACCTGCACGAGCTTCCCGCCCCGACCGACCGCCGGATGGCGGGCCTCGCCGCGATGGCGCGGGCGGGACGCGTGCTACCCGGCCCGGGCGCCGAGTTCGACCACAAGGGCATGCTCGAGCTCATGACCTCGCGCGCGTTCGAGCGGGTCTTTTCCCGCGCCCAAGTCCGCCTGCTGCGCCGCTGCGTGCCGTGGACCCGGGTCGTCTACGAACGCCGCACCGACGGACCGGCGGGAAAGCCGGTCAACCTCTTGCCATTTTTGGCGAGGGACCCCGCGAGATGGGTGCTCAAGCCGAACCGCGGCTGCGGCGGCGAGGGCGTGATTTTCGGCCGCGAGACGCCGGGACTCTGGCGGAGAACACTCGAAACAGCGATGAAGCACCCCGGCGGCTGGGTCGTGCAGGAGCGCAAGGAGACCGTGCGCCGCTGGCTCCCCCTGCTGCGGCGAGGGAAACTCTCGCTCATCCATGCCTACCAATCCGTCGGCGTCTTCTGCGGCGGCGGCCGCGTCGCCTTCTACAGCCGGGTGAACCCGAAACCCGTCGTAAACGTCGGCCGCGGCGGCGCGGTCGCCGGCGTATTCCTCAACCAGGCTCCAAGCCGCCGAAGGGCCTAATCGGCGCCAGGTCCCCCGACCCTGTCTCGGTTGCCTCAATAGCGCTACAGTGACGTCGCCTCTGTAGCCCGGGGAATCGGCCCCGGGGTATCCACGATCCGGCCTCAACCGGATGAGACCAGGGGAAACGGATGCGCACGCTCCATTTCCTGCTGGCCGCCGCCCTCCTCTCCCCACTCACCGCTTTCGCGGCGTCCACGGGCACGCTCCCCGCCCAAGCGGAGGTCACAGCCTCCAGCGGTCCGGTGCAACTGACCCTTCGGATTTACGAAACCAAGATTTCCACCAAGGAAGGATTTTGGTTTCAGATCGAGCTAAAGAATATCGGGAAATCTGAATTCTTGGTCACCGATCTCGTGTTCTGGGACTCGTTCCAGATGGCCTACGCCACTCGAGAGAATGGCATCGGCACGAGGCTCGAAGTGCTCGATCCTGATGGGAAGCGAATAAAATCGGATACCTTGCAGTACGAGTTCCACTCTCTCGACGAGCCCCTTCCCGGGCCCTATGTAGAGGAAACCCCGGAAGTAACCCGGCTCCGCTCCGAATGGAGGGCGCAGGGGGTGCCGGAACCCGAGATTCGAAACCGGCTGATCAAACGCCAATCAAGGATTTACGACCAAAGAGCCCGCGACTCCAGACCCAAGCAGATGCTCCAGCCGGGAAGTATGATCGTGACGCCTCCATGGGCCGATACCGGCTGGTCGTTGTATCACTCGGCGCCTTACCCCATAGACAAGGATGCCAAGGGGCAATTTGCTGAGGCCAGCTACTACCGCTGGAAGAAGCCGGGGATTTATCGAGTTCGAGCAATCTATAATCACCGCCTTCGCTCAGAGCTCGTCCGAAAGTACCCGGATCTGGTCGAAATAGCTACCCCATGGGTAAAGATGCGGGTAGGCCGCTAGTGTTGATTTGTAGCGCGACGATTTTCCTGCTGACCCAAACGGCATTCGCGATCGGTCCGGCAAGTGAGGATGACGCCCGAATCATCCAAAGTCTTATCGATCGCGGGAATCGAATTGACGAAAATGACGTCAAGACCGCGGAAAATGAAGCCGAAAAAACAGCGAACAATAAGAATGCGAGCTTTTCTGAGAAGGTGCGGGCTGCCACCGCCGTGGCGGTCGCCAAAGACCGCCGGGATCGCGAATGGGAAGCAGCGGCTTATCTAGCGATCCGAGCCTTCGATATTTCGAACCTTCCCTTGACCGGAGTCGGAACCTGGCCTCCATTCGACAATGTCGCCATGCAATGGAAGCTTGAGATCGGCTATGCGGAGGCACGTTCTGTCGAAGCCCCGAGCGGCGAGGTTATCACCTATTCGCCGTCCCAGAATGCAACGGCGACCACCTATCCCGATGGGGTGACTCGAATCTATCCGCAAATATTCGCAGCAGACAATGCCGTCGACCAACTGGGGTTCCTTTTGGTTCACGAACGTGCTCACTACAAGCAGTTCACCGGACTTCCGAGCACGATCACCCGGGCTCAGGCGGAATATGTGGCTCTTACCGCGCAACTTGCGAGCATCGATGCATTCGACATCCCAAATCGAGAAGACACAAAGGAAAAACTGCAATGGCTCGCGGGAGAATGCCGGAAGAAGATGGATGGGAAGCCGATCGATCCACGGGCGGAAGCGATTTTGCGCCTGAACGACCCGGTGCCGGCCGGCTTTCATAGCCCCGAGGAATTGATTGCGATTCGCCAAAGGCAGGCGGAGATCGCCTGGCACGCCGAAGCCTCCGCACGGCTCATGAGAGAGTACGATCGCGAGATAACTGCTGCGTGGGCGAGCGGCGATCTTCGTTCCGCCGCGGGAGAGGTCCGTCGGCTGGAGAGAAGACGTGACGCCGAATTGAATCAGCTGGCCGAGGGCGAGGAGAAGGATCGGACGAATCGGCGTTTGGATGACTGGGCCGCGCGCTGCGGCATGACGCGCGCCAAATCGGGAAGCCTCGAATTCAGGAACCACGACTACGAGTTGCGCTTTCGCGTCAGCACTGAAGAGCAGGCTCGAGCGGCGTTCTTGCTGGAAGGTGCCTGCCTGTATCCCGATGAGGAATCGCCGTGCATCGACGCCATGTCGGAGCTGGACGACGGCTGGAGCGACGGCGAGTTCCGCGATTCGATGCTCCTGGCGGTCGGCAGTTCAGGCCTGCCCTCGGACTGTGTCTACGCGGTCCTAGATCACTACCGGCCCGGCCGCGGCTACCGGGGACTACGAGATGTAGTTGCGGACTTCCATCGCGATAGCGAGGCGCGTGCCCGGCGCTCGATAACGCCGAGCCCCTCCCGTCCTCGAGACGTCGCGCAGCCCGCTAGACCTACTCCCCAGCCCAAGCAGCCTGCTCCCGATTCCGGCCGTTTTTGGGATCCCGTCATCGGCGGATGGGTCGCGCCAGTGAAGCGCCAATAGCCTCGCCGCACTTGGCGGCGGGAAACAGGTAGAATATTCCCCGTGAGCTTCGAGCTGTTCGTCGCGCTTCGCTATCTGCGCACGCGCCGGAAGGGGCTGTTCACGGTTATTACGACCGCGATCGGCGTGGCGGGCGTCGCGACCGGCGTCGCGGCGCTCATCTGCGTCCTGTCGGTGATGAACGGATTCCAGGCCGACATCCAGCGCAAGATCATCGGCGCCCAGGCGCACGTGAACGTCTACGGGGACCTCGACGCCAAGCAGCTCGCCAAGCTCAAGGACGCGCTGGCGAAGCGGCCCGAGGTCGCGGCCTCCGCCCCGTTCTCCGTCGGCCAGGCGATCGTCACCTATCATGGACGGACGCTCGGCGTCGTGCTCAAGGGCATCGACCCAAAGCAGTCCTTCTCGGTCAACGCGCTGGGCCAGAGCCTGTCGGCCGGCGACTGGAAGAAGATCTCGGCGGAAAAGATGAAGCCGAAGGACGGCTTCGGCCCTCCCTGCGTGCTCGGCGAGGAGCTCGCCAAGAGCCTCGGCGTCTGGATCGGCGAGGAAGTCGTGTTCATCTCGCCCCAGGAAGTCGGCACCTCCTTCGGCCTCGTGCCGCGCATGAAGAAGTTCCGGGTAGCCGGCCTGCTCCGGACCGGCTACTACGAGTACGACAGCGCCACCGCCTACGCCGGCATGGGCGACGTCTCCGATTTCTTGGGCGTGAAATCCGGCGCCTCCGGCATGGAGGTGCGCCTCAAGGACCTCCGCGACGCCGACGACGTCGCGCGCGCGCTCCAGCGCGAGCTCGGCTTCGAGTACTCCGTGCGCAGCTTCCACCAGCTCAACCGCACCCTCTTCGCCGCGCTCAAGCTCGAAAAATACGTAATGTTCCTCATCGTCACCTTGATCACGATGGTCGCCGCCTTCAACATCGGCTCGAACTTGATCCTGCTCGGCACCGAGAAGCTGCGCGACATCGGACTCCTGATGGCGATGGGCGCCTCGCCCAAGTCGATCCGGCGCATCTTCCTGTGGGAAGGGCTCCTCATCGGCGGCTTCGGCGTGGCCGCGGGCACCGTCCTCGGCCTCGTGCTCTGCTGGGTGATCTGGCGCTATCCGATCGTCGAGCTTCCCGCCGACATCTACTATCTCTCCCGCGTGCCGGTGGAAGTCGAGCTGAGCGATCTCGCCGCGATCGTCGGCAGCGGTCTCATCCTCTCCCTGATCGCGACGTTGTACCCCGCCGCCAAGGCCGCGAAGGCGAACCCGGTGGAGGCCATTCATTATGGCTGAGCCCATTTTGGAAGTCCGCGGCGTCGCCAAAAGCTACAAGCAGGGACAGATCGAGACGCAGGTCCTGCGCGGCGTCGATTTCGCGGCTTATCCGGGCGAATTGATCGCGGTGCTGGGGCCGAGCGGCTCGGGCAAATCGACTCTGCTCAACATCATGGCGCTCCTAGACGAGCCCACCTCGGGCGACGTGATGGTCGGCGGCCGCCGGGCGAACTCCCTCGAGAGCGGCGAGCGCGCGCACCTGCGAAACCACAAGCTCGGCTTCGTCTTCCAGTTCGACTCGCTCCTGCCCGAATTCACGGTGCTCGAAAACGTGTCCATGCCGGGACGCATCCTAGGCGCGCCGGACCTCGACGCCCGCGCGCTCAAGCAGCTCGAGCGCCTCAACATCGCGCGGCTCGCGGAGCGCTTCCCGCAGCAGCTTTCCGGCGGCGAGCGCCAACGCGTCGCGATCGCGCGCGCTCTATTCAATTCTCCGTCGGCGCTTCTCGCGGACGAGCCGACCGGCAACCTGGACAGGTCCAACGGAGAATTGGTATTTTCTTCTCTACGAGAGCAAGCGGAGTCGTCGAGCGTCGCGATCGTGCTGGTCACTCACAACGAGGAAGCCGCCCGGTTCGCCTCGAGGACCGTCCATATCCTGGACGGCAAGCTCTCCGAAACCTCGCTCCAAGGAAAAGCATGAAGATCTACATCGACGGCCGCCTCTACGACAAGGACGACGCGAAGGTCTCCGTGTTCGATCACGGTCTGCTCTACGGAGACGGGATCTTCGAGGGCATCCGCGCCTACAACGGCCGGGTCTTCTGCCTGCGCGAGCACCTCGCCTGGCTCTTCAACTCCGCCAAGGGCATCCACCTCGAGATGCCGTGGTCCAAGCACGAGGTCGAAACCGCGATCCTCGACACGATCCGGGCCAACGGACTGAAGGACGCCTACATCCGCGTCGTCGTCACGCGCGGCGTCGGCGACCTCGGCCTCGACATGCGCAAATGCAAGCGCGCGAGCCTGATCGTCATCGCCGACAAGATCGCCCTCTATCCCGAGTCGGTGTACAAGAAGGGCCTCGAGCTCATCACATCGAGCCTCCGCCGGCTCTCGCCCGACCAGCTCAGCCCGTCGATCAAGTCGCTGAACTATCTCAACAACATCCTCGCGCGAGCCGAAGCCACCCGCGCCGGCGCGCACGAGGCGATCCTGCTCAACCAGCAGGGCCACGTCGCCGAGTGCTCGGGCGACAACATCTTCTTCCTCCGCGACGGGCGGCTCTACACGCCTCCGGTGTGGTCGGGCATCCTCGAGGGCGTCACCCGCAACGTCGTCATCCAGCTCGTCCGCCAGAAGATGAACCTCGAGGTCCTCGAGGAGATCTTCACCTGCTTCGAGCTCTACCGCGCCGAGGAAGTGTTCGTGACCGGCACGGGCGCCGAGGTCATCGGCGCGACGAAGATCGACGGCCGCGTGATCGGCGACGGCACGGCGGGCCCGGTGACGAGACAGATCATCGAGCTTTTCCGCGACCACGCCAACAAGAACGGCACCTCGATCTACCAAGCGGCCGGCAGCGCGGCTTAAGAAGGCGTCCGGCGGCCGGAATGCTGTGCTCTGACTGCCAGACCCGCGAAGCGCAGGTCTACTTCAAGCAGATCGTCAATAGCCAGGTCACCCAGCGCGCCCTCTGCCAGGAGTGCGCCGCGAGTATCGGCGTCGCCGCCGCGCCGTCCCCCGACGCGATGCTCATGCAGGTGCTCTCCGGCCTGGGAAGCCTGCTGACCGGCGCGCCCGTCGAGACGCGCCGCCCGCTCCAGTGTTCGACCTGCGGGCTCAAGTGGACTCGGTTCGAGGAGACGGGCCGCCTCGGCTGCGCCGACTGCTACGAGTCCTTCCGCGTCTCGCTCGGCGACCTGCTCCGGCGCGTCCACGGCTCCGACCAGCATCGCGGCAAGCTGCCGAAAGGCTCTAGAGAGGCCAAGCAGCGCGAGAACCGCCGCGACGAGCTCGCGCGGCTCGAGCGCGCGCTCAAGGCCGCCATCGACGGCGAGCGCTTCGAGGAAGCCGCG
>JACRDR010000348.1 GCA_016212845.1 Elusimicrobiota bacterium | reverse complement strand
GACAAGCCCGCGAAGGTCGGCGGCCTTTTGAAAAAGAAGGGCTTCGACGTGCGCGAGGTGACCTCGGCCGACGCGTCGCAGGGATTTAGGCCCGACGTCGTCGTCGTGGACACGCTCGGCAACGCCGCCGCCGCGCTGAAGCTCGCCGCCCCCGGCCGCGTGCTTTCCACCGCTAAGCCCGCGGAAGGCGAGCTTCCCGCGGGCGTCGTCCTCGTCCAGGGCGGCAAGCTCGTCGACGAGATCGTGAAGCTCTGCGGCTCCGCGACGCCCTCCGCACCCGCGCCCTCCGCCAAGGAGGAGGTCGGCGGCAACATCGACGAGATCATCAAGCTCAAGACCGCGAAGGTGCGCGAGCTCCGGTCCAAGAACGTCGACCCCTTCCCCCACCGCTACGAGAAGCGCGACGACGGCGTCGGCATCACCGTGGCCGCGGCGCCGCTCGCCAACGAGCAGCACTCGGGCACGAAGCTCCGCACCGCCGGCCGCATCATGCAGCTGCGCCTCATGGGCAAGGCCGCGTTCTTCCACCTGCAGGACAACTCCGGCAAGGCGCAGGCCTACATCCGGCTCGACACCGTCGGCGAGCAGGTCTTCAACCATTTCCGCGACGACGTGCAGATCGGCGACTTCGTCGGCGTCGAGGGCGAGATCTTCAAGACGAAGACCGGCGAGCCCACGCTCGACGTGAAGACGCTCACGCTGCTCGCGAAGGCGCTCCGTCCCCTGCCCGAGAAGTGGCACGGACTCAAGGACCCGGAGACCCGCTACCGCCAGCGCCACCTCGACCTCGTCAGCAACCCCGAGGTCCGCAAGCTCGCGGAGGATCGCTGCCGCATCGTCGCCTCCGTCCGCTCGACGATGGCCCGGCTCGGCTACCTGGAAGTGGAGACGCCGATCCTGCTGCCCCACGCCGGCGGCGCGGCCGCGCGCCCTTTTGCGACGCACCACAACGCGCTCGATACGAAGATGGTCCTGCGCATCGCGACCGAGCTGCATTTGAAGCGCCTCGTCATCGGCGGCATGGACCGCGTGTTCGAGATCGGGCGAATCTTCCGCAACGAGGGCATCGACACGCGCCACAACCCCGAGTTCACGACGCTCGAGGCCTACGGCGCCTACTCCGACTACCACGGGATGGCGGCGCTCTTCGAGAACGTGCTCGCCGACGCGGCGAAGGCGATCGGACGCGACTCCATCGAGTACCGCGGCCAGCAGCTGAACCTCAAGCCGCCGTTCCGCCGCCTCTACCTGCCCGAGCTTTGGAAGCAGCTCTGCGGAGCGGACATCCACGATATCCTCAAGGGCAAGGGCTTCGACCGGCAGGGGCTCCTGAGCCTCGCCAAGAAGCTCCAGGTCGAGGCCGGAGACGCGACGCCCTCGGCCAAGATCTTCGAACGCATCTTCGACGGCAAGATTCTGCCCGAGCTGGTCCAGCCCGCGTTCGTGATGGATCACCCGACCGCGATCACGCCGCTGGCCAAGTGCAAGGCGGGCGACGAGTCGATCGTGGAGCGCTTCGAGTTCTTCGTCGGCACCGAGGAACTCGCCAACGCCTACACCGAGCTCAACGACCCGCTCGATCAGCGCGAGCGCTTCGAGGAGCAGGCCCGCCAGAGGACGTCCGGCGACGACGAGACCGACATCCTCGACGAGGATTTCGTGCAGGCGATGGAAGCGGGCATGCCGCCGATGGGCGGCATCGGCATCGGCATCGACCGGCTCGTGATGATCCTCACCGGCACGCCGTCGATCCGGGAAGTGATCCTCTTCCCGACGCTCAAGCCCGAAGGCGCCGCCTAAGCGCGCGCTTCGCAGGCCACGGGGCCGACGAAGATCTCGGGCGGGTTCGGCAGAAGCGCGGACAGGCTCATCTTCACGAGGTTGGCCGCGGACGCGACAGACTTCTCCGCCGCTTCCTTGTCGACGAAAACGCCGATCGTCGCGATCCGGTCCGGCCCTTCCTGCAGCGCGTAGTACGCCACGAAGCCCGGAGCCATCTTCAGGACGGGCATGAAGTCTTCCTCGATGCGCTTGAGGGCCTGCGGCACGAGTTTCGGGTCCGTCTTGTAGCGCCGGATCGCGATGTACATGTCCGAAGTCTAGGGCCCCATCCGGCGCTTGTCAATTCCCCGGGCCCGGCGGCCCACCCCGCCCAGGGCCATCGGCCTCTATTCGGGCCGGGGCGTGCCATGGCACAATCCGGCCAGGTTCCCCAAAGACGCCCCCACCCGGTGCGGGAACCGGAGAGAGAACCCATGATCCATCGCTTCATCGCCGTGCTGCTCCTGGCCGCACCGGCCGCCGCGCAGTTCGACGTTCCGGAGATTCCCGCCGCCAAAACCGCCCGCCGCGCCCCGCAGGCCGGCACCGCCGACTGCAAGGACATCGCGGTCGACGCCAAGACCGCCGTGACCGAGGGGACCTGGCTCGAGAGCCGGCTGTACTCCGAGACGCACTACGGCAATTACGGCGAGGGCCGCTACGGCCGCGGACAGCAGCAGGAGACCGGAGAGACCCACCGCGAGCGCGTGCAGCTCATCTTCAACGGCGAGCGGAACCTCCGCCCGTGGGAAACCGAGACCTTCACCGCGTGCCTCGAGGGCACCGTGACGAACGTCTGGGCCCGCAAGACCGGCTACAAGTACGACATCGTCGAGGACTCCCGCGAGCCCGGCAACTTCTACCTCACGCCGACGCAGCGCCTCCAGCTCGACCCCGACGCGAAGGGCGTCACCGCCGAGCTCGTGAACGGCCCGGCCGGGATCACGCTCCGCTTCACCGACAAGTGGGCCGCCGAGTACGCAGGCGACTCCCTCGCGGTCCGCGCCGAGCTCTGGCAGAAGAAAGACGGCTGGTTCGACTCGAAGGTCGCCGAGCTTTCCGGCGAGTTCCAGTCGCCGACGCAGGGCTCCCTCGGCTTCGCCGGCTTCACGCAGGCGGGCGGCGAGTACTACGCGAAGTGGTCGTTCCGCCGCGTCGGCAAGATCTCGAAGGGCACGGAGATCCGCGGCGAGAAGACCGCCGCTGTCCGCTTCGTTCCCTAAGAAGGGGTATACTGGCGGCGTGAACGCGCTGCTGAAGCGCATCGCCGCCATGACCGGGCCCGAACGCGCCCGGCTCGTCCGCATCGTCGAGCGGGAGAGCCGGGCGCGCGGCTTTCAGTACCGGCCCCGCGCCGGCGCGCCGGTCGAGGCCCATCCCCTCGCGCTGACGCCCCTCATCCTCGGACCGGCCGACGTCGCCGAAGCCGGGGCGCTCGCCCGCGCGGTGCTCCGCCTGCACGAGGCGCTGCCCGCGCTCCACCGCGAAGGACGCCCCGAGGTGCTCCTCGCCTGTCCGCTCGAGCGCAGGTCCCGCGAGTGGCTCGCGCTTCTGCCCCGGAGGGGTCCATCGACGCGCTCCTTGATCCGCATCGACGACTCCTGGACGGTCGAT
>JACRDR010000353.1 GCA_016212845.1 Elusimicrobiota bacterium | reverse complement strand
GGCTCGAGCCAAACGGCGTGCGCGTCGTGGCCGTCAAGGTCGACGCCGACGGCACGCACGTGGTGGCCTACGTCACCAGGGCGGACGCGTCGCAGGTGCTGCCGGATCTCGAGTCGAACGGGCAGACCGCGCTCGTCTTCGCGCGTCCGCTCCAAGAATCCGACTTCGAGCCGCTCTACGCCGCGGCCTCCGACCCCCTGATTTGGGAGCTTCACCCCCAGCGCGACCGCTACAAGCGCGAGGTGTTCGAGACGTATTTTCGCACCGGGATCGAGTCGCGGGGCGCGCTCCTGCTGACCGACGCGTCGGGCGAGGTCATCGGCTGCTCGCGCTACCATGATTATCGGCCGGGCGAAAGCCAAGTGGAGATCGGCTACACGTTCCTGATCCGGCGCTGTTGGGGCGGGGAGCATAACCGGGAACTCAAGCGCCTGATGCTCGACCACGCCTACCGCCACGTCGAGACGGTCGTCTTCGTGGTGGGCGAGAAGAACCTGCGCTCGCGCCGCGCCGTCGAGAAGTTGGGGGCCCGCCTCACGGCACCCACGAAACAAGGGTCCGTCACCTACCGCCTGCAAAACGCCGACTGGAGGCCTTGACTTCTTGAAGGGTTTGGGTCATACTTTGGTATGACCAAAGTTATACCAACGGTTAAGACGGCGGTGAGCCTGCCGGCGGGAACGTTCAAGGTCGCGGAGGCGCTGCGGAAGAAGCGGGGAAAGTCCCGTAGCCGGTTTTACGCGGAAGCGCTCGCCGCGTTCGTGAAGGCCGAGGCGGTGCACGAGTTGGAGGAGCGCTACGCGGAAGGATATCGCCGGCATCCGGAGAACGCGAAGGAAGGCGCCGCATTCGAGAAGATGGCCGTCGAAGTCTTGGGTAAAGAGGACTGGTGACTCGGGGCGAAGTATGGTGGGCCCAACTCGAGGGGGCGGCCGGACGGCGGCCAGTGGTGATCGTCACTCGCGACAGGGCGATCCAAGTGAGGAGCCACGTGACGGTCGTTCCCGTCACCAGCACGATACGAGACTTGCCGACCGAGGTCTCGCTGGGTGCCGAGGAAGGGCTTCGGAAACCGTGCGTAGCCAACGCCGATTCCGTGCTGACGATCAGGAAGGCGCGACTCATCGACAGAATCTCTCAACTGCCGACGGCAAAGCTCATCGAGCTCAACCGCGCGCTCCGCTTCGCCTTGGCCCTCGAGTAAGTCCCCGATTTGCTGTGGCGCCGAGATTGTTGACGGCGAATGTTTACATAGGGGACTGTCCCTTTTCGTAGAATCCGCAGATGGACCGGGCAAAGCAGGCGCCGGAGGACTCCGCGCGCATTCTCGTGGCTGACGACGACCCGGGGATTCGCGAGGTGCTGACCGACATGCTCGAACGCGCGGGCTTCGAGGTCGAGTGCGCCGAAAACGGGGCCGAGGCGATCCGCCGCGTCGAAAAGCGCCGGCCCGATCTCATGCTCTTGGACGTCGACATGCCCGAAAAGAACGGCTGGGAGGTGGCGCAGCGGGTGAAGTCCGACCCGGTGCTGCATCATTTGCCCGTCCTGTTCTTGACCTCCTTGGGCCAGACCAAGAACAAGGTGAAGGGGCTCGAGCTCGGGGCCAACGACTACATCACCAAGCCTTTCGAGCCGCGCGAGCTGCTCGCCCGCGTGAAAAGCGCGCTGCGCAACGTCCGCGAGGAGCTGGAGGCGAATCCGCTCAGCGGGCTGCCCGGCAACCCGTCGATCGAGCGCGAGGTGAACCGCCGCATCCGCTCGGGCGAGGGCTTCGCCGTCCTCTACGCCGACCTCAATAATTTCAAGGCGTTCAACGACCATTTCGGCTTCAAGCGCGGCGACGACATCCTGAAGCGGGCGGCACAAACGTTGCTAGGGGTGACCAGGCCCGGAGACTTCGTGGGCCACATCGGGGGCGATGATTTCATCCTGATCACGGCCCCGGACCGGGCGGAGGCGATGTGCAAGAAGATCGTCGCCGAGTTCCGGAAGGCGGCTCCCACGTTTTACGACGCGGCTTCGCGCAAGAAGGGCTACATCGAGGTGCCGGACCGTCAGGGCAAGCTCACGCGCTTCCCGTTCGTCGGGATCGCGATCGGCGTGGTGTCCAGCGAGGACCGCAAGCTCGAGAGCGTCTCGCAGATCGCGGCCCGCGGCGCGGAGATGAAGAAGTACGCGAAGGCCGCCAAGAACTCCTACGTGTTCGACCGGCGGGCCGGATGAGCGACGTTCCCCAGGGCCTCGAAGTCCGCGTGCTCGTCACCGACGATGACGCGAACATCCGCGCCCTGCTGCAGGACGTGCTCGAGTCGCAGGGCTACAAAGTCGACACCGCCTGCGACGGACAGGAGGCGCTCGAGAAGATCTCCCGGCAGAAGCCGGATCTGGTCCTCCTCGACGTCGAGATGCCGATCATGACCGGCTGGGAGGTCGTCGGCAAGTTGAAGAGCGACCCCCTGCTGCAGCACATGCCGGTGCTCATGCTGACGTCCTTGTCGCGCGCCGAGGACAAGATCCAAGGACTCGATCTCGGCGCCGACGACTATCTCACGAAGCCCTTCAATCCGGGCGAGCTGCTGGCGCGCGTGCGCAGCACGCTCAAGCGCAAGAAGGTCGACCTCGACGCGAACCCGCTCAGCAGGCTGCCGGGCAACACCTCGATCGAGCGCGACATCAACGCGCGGATCGCCGGCGGGGGCAAGTTCGCGGTGCTTTACGCCGACCTCAACAATTTCAAGGCCTTCAACGACCGCTACGGCTTCAAGCGCGGCGACGAGGTCATCCAGCGCACCGCGGATATCCTGCTCGCGGCGCGCATCCCCGGCGACTTCGTGGGCCACGTCGGCGGCGACGATTTCATCATGGTGACCACGCTCGAGCACTCGGAGCCCGCGTGCCGCAAGATCGTGACCGAGTTCGAGGCGATGGCGCCTTCGCTTTACGATCCCGAAGACCAGCAGCGCGGCTTCATCGAGATCACCGACCGCCAAGGCCAGATGGCGCGCTTTCCGTTCGTGGGCGTAGCCGTCGGCGCGGTCACCAACGAGATCCGGCCGTTGGGCTCCATCGGCCTCATCAGCGCCCTCGGCGCCGAGATGAAAAAATTCGCCAAACGCTCGACTCGCTCCGCCTATGCCTTCGATCGCCGCACCTACTAGCCGCTTCCTGCGCGCGTGCCGCCGACAGGCGGTCGACGCGACGCCCATCTGGCTGATGCGCCAGGCGGGCCGCTACCTGCCGGAGTACCGCAAGATCCGCGAGAAGGCGACGCTGATCCAGATGTGCGAGAACCCGGCGCTCGCCGCCGAAGTCACGATCCAGCCGCTGCGCCGGTTCGATCTCGACGCCGCGATCCTCTTCGCCGATATCCTGCTTTTGCCGCGGGCGATGGGTCTGCACCTCGAGTTCGTCAAGGGCGAGGGTCCGCGCCTGACGCCGCCGATGCGCACCGCCAAGGCGGTCGCGCGCCTGCGCGAGGACGACCCCCGGCAGACCCTCGGCTACGTCATGGACGCGATCCGCCTCATCCGCCGCGAGCTCAAGCCGGGCAAGGCGCTCATCGGCTTCGCGGGCGCGCCGTTTACGGTCGCTTCCTACATGGTGGAGGGAGGGCCGTCGGACCACTATCTCGTCACGAAGGCGATGATGCACGGCGAGCCTCAGCTTTGGAAGGCGCTCATGACCAAGCTCGCGCGCGCGACGTCGGCGTATCTCGTCGCGCAGGTGGAGGCGGGCGCGCAGGCGATCCAGCTTTTCGACTCGTGGGTGGGCGAGCTCTCGGCCTCCGACTACGAGCGCTTCGTGAAGCCCCACTCGAAGCAGGTGCTCGACGCGGTGTCTAAGACCGGCGTGCCGGTCATCTCCTTCGGCACGGGCAACTCGGGCTTCCTGGGCCGGTTCGCTTCGGCGGGCGGGGACGTCGTCGGCGCCGATTGGCGCATTCCGCTCGACGAGGCGTGGAAGCTGATCGGCCGCGACCGGGCGATCCAAGGCAACCTCGACCCGATCCTGCTCGCCTCCGGGCCGACGAAGGCGATGCTCGCCGCCGCGAAGGCGGTCCTCGAGCGCGCGGGCGGGCGGAACGGACACATCTTCAACCTAGGGCACGGCGTCCTGCCCATGACGCCGCCGGAGCGCGTGAAGGCGCTCGTCGATTTCGTCCACGACGCGAGCCGTCGGTGAAGCCAAAGACCGGCGTCCTCCTCATGGCCTACGGCGCGGCCAAGAGCCTCGACGACGTCCCGGCGTATCTGGCCGACATCCGCCACGGGCGCCCCGCCGACCCGGCGCTGATCAAGGAGATCCGCGCGCGCTACGAGGTGATGGGCGGCAAGTCGCCTCTGCCGGAGCTCACTGCGAGGCAGGGCCGCGCGCTGCAGGCCGCGCTCGGGCCGTCCTTCGAGGTCGGCATGGGCATGCGGCATTCGGCGCCGCGGATCGCCGACGCCCTCGACGAGCTTTTGCGCGGCGGCTGCGACGCGGTCGTCGGTCTGCCCCTGACGCCGTTCGCCTCCACGCTTTCGACCGGCGCCTACTTCGCGAAGCTCGACGAGGCCGCCGCGGGGCTCGGCGCGTCCGCCCGGATCCGCCGCGCGTCCTCGTTCCACGATCACCCGCGGCTCATCGCCGCCTACGCGGACCGCGCGCGCGCGCAGCTGCCGAAGTTCGGCGTCCGTTTTCCGCGCGTGCTCTTCACCGCGCACAGCCTGCCGTCGCGCATCGAGAAAGAGGGCGACGCGTACCCGCGCCAGCTCAAGGAGACCGCGGCGCTGGTCGCCAAGGCGCTCGAGCTCGAGCAGTGGGATTTCGCCTACCAGAGCCAGGGCCGCACCGGAGAGGAGTGGCTGGGTCCCGACGCCGGCATGGTCCTCGACGGCATGGCGAAAGACGGGGTGAAAGCGGTGTTGATCTCGCCCATCGGCTTCGTCAGCGAGCATCTCGAGACGCTTTACGACGACGACGTGCTCTACCGCGGACAGGCCGAAAAGCTCGGCATGCGCTTCGAGCGCTCGGCGGCGCTCAACGACCACCCCGGATTCATCGACGCTTTGGCCGACACCGTCCATGCCGCTTCGTCGGAGAAGGGAACTAATCGGGCCTCTCATTCGTACTAGTGTATGAGAGGTTCCCATGACCACGCGATGCGACGACTGCCGGCAGCGCAAGCACACGCACCAAGTCTACGGCCGCAGGCTTTGCCTGCCGTGCCGGCTGAGGCCGACCTGAAATGAAGAAAGCGGTGGTCGTCGGCGGCGGGATCGCGGGCCTGGCGGCCGCGTACCGGCTTATCCGCCTGCGCGACCAACACGGGCTCGAGCTGGAAGTCACGCTCCTCGAGGGCTCCGAGCGGCTCGGCGGCAAGATCAAGACGGACCGCTCAGCGGGCGTCGTCATCGAGGCGGGACCGGACTCGTTTCTGACCGCCAAGCCCGACGCCGTCGTGCTCGCGCGTGAGCTCGGGCTCGAGAGCCGGCTGCTGCCGACCGCGACCGAGGGCAAGGACGTCTACGTGTGGCTCCGCGGGCGGCTGCGCCGGCTGCCGGAAGGGCTCATGCTCATGGCGCCGACGCGCGCCCTGCCCTTCTTGATGTCGGACCTCATGAGCTTTCCCGGCAAGCTGCGCATGGGTCTCGAGCGCTTCCTACCGCGCGGCGGCTCGGGCGACGAGTCGCTCGCGGCGTTCACGCGCCGGCGGCTCGGACGCGAGGCGCTGGAGGCGATCGTCGATCCGCTGATGGCCGGCATCTACGCGGGCGACTCCGAGGCGATGAGCCTCCAGAGCACCTTTCCCCAGTTCGTCGTGATGGAGCGCCGCTACGGCAGCGTGATCCGCGGCCTCCGCGCGGGCGCGAAGGGCCGCCCTCCCGCGCCGGCGGGGCCGAAGCTCACGCCGTTCGCCTCCTTCATGGGCGGCGTCGAGGAATTGGTCGAGGCGCTCGGCCGCGGGCTCGGCGAGGCGAAGGTGCGCACCGGCGCGCGCGTGACGGACGTGCGCCGCGCGGGCGCGCGCTGGAGGATTTCCGGCGCCGGCGAGGACCTCGAGGCCGACGCGGTGATCCTGGCGCTGCCCGCCGCCGACGCGGCGAACGCGCTGGAGCGCGAGGCGCCCGGGATGTCGGCCGTCCTCCGGCAAATCCAGGCGGTCTCGACCGCGACCGTGACGATGGGCTTCGACCGGAAGGACCTCGGCGCGCTTCCGCCCGGCTTCGGCTTCGTGGCTCCGAAGTCCTCCGGGCGTTTGGTGAACGCGGCCACCTTCGTGTCGCAGAAGTTCCCGCAGCGGCGCACCGAGCTGTTCATGATCCGCTGCTTCGTGGGGGGCGCGGGGAAGGAGGCCGACTTGGAGGCTTCCGACGCCGTCCTTCTGGAGCGGGCCCTGGCCGATCTCAAGCTGATCCTGGGCCTAAGCGCCGTCCCCAAGGTCCACCGGGTCTATCGCTGGAACAGGGCCAATCCCCAGTATACGGTGGGCCATCAGGGGCGCCTCCGGGAGCTGGAAGGCTTCCTGGCCGGTCTTCCCGGCCTAGCCCTAATCGGAGCCTCCTATTATGGAGTGGGCATCCCGGATTGCATTCGCTCCGCGAATGAGACAGCCGCCGCGAGCGTAAAGTGGCTTAAAACGCAGATTTAGGGCAGGCTGACTGACAATAAGTCTAAATACCTGACAAAACCTGACGAAACCTGGGTTGACAGCTGGGAGCGCAGGGGTCATTCTGGGGTTGTGCGCGCCGCGAATAGGGTCGCTTTAGCCCTCCTGGGAGCCGTCCTCGGCCTAGCGCCGGAAGTCCACGCGTCCGACCGGATCGCGGAGATCGCCCGCGGCATCGGCAAGGCGGCCCAAAAAGCCGGCGTTTCGAAAGTCCAAATACTGCCCTTTTCTGCCGGCAGCGGCGAGGGCACCCCGGAAGGGCGGATGGTCGCGTCCAAGATCATGTCCGCCTTGATCGAGCAGGGGCGCGTCCTGGTCGTGGAGGGGGACCTTCCGGCGGGCATCCCAGATCCGTACGGCCACGCGCTCGGCCGCCGCCGTTTGGTGCGGCCCGAGGCCGAGGCGGTCGTCCTCGGCACCCACGTCAATTCCGGCCGGAACATCCACGTCGACGTGAAGCTCCTGCGTCTCAAGGACCGCGTCGTCCTCTACTCGGCCAACAAGAAGGTGAAGAACGAGTGGGAGGCCCAACTCGCGCTCGAGGAGCCGCGTCCGTTCGCGCCCGAGCCTCGAGAGGAGGTCGTCGTCGCGGCCGCGCCCGCGGTCCCCGTCGAGCGCGAGCCCGAGGAGCTCGATTTGACGAAGGCCGCGTGGGAGAAAGAGGAGGTGGAGGACTGCCGCGCGGCGGCCGAGGAAGTCGATCGCCTCCAGAGTTCGATCATGGACATCAAGGCGCGCTACGTCGCGCAGAAGCTGCGCGCGAACGGCACTCGGATGGCCGGCGAGCAGAGCACACTGATCCAAAACGGCCTGCTCCGCGACCAGTTCAACATGACGGTCCAGCAGTACCTCGATGGCAGCATCCCGCCCCTGTCGAAGCGCGAGGTGAAGACCCTCCTCGTCGTCGACGGGAAGTCCTTCGAGATCCATCGCCGCTGCCTCCAGCGCAGCTAGGCCGATTCCCGGTTGACGGCGAACGGGACACCCCCTATACTTCCGCAGCAACCATGGATCTGCGCGAAATCGGAATCGACTGCCCCTAT
The DNA here is from genome assembly GCA_016212845.1 of Elusimicrobiota bacterium. GTDB lineage: Bacteria > Elusimicrobiota > Elusimicrobia > UBA1565 > JACRDR01 > JACRDR01. The sequence continues at coordinate 2,381 of JACRDR010000353.1, read as the reverse complement.
TGCGGCGAGGCGATCGGCATTATGGTCGACCCCGTCTCCGGTGAAGAATCCTACACGGAAGACTGCTCGGTCTGCTGCCGGCCGATGGTGCTCACCGTGGACGCCGACGACGAGGGCGAGCCCGTCGTCACCGCCAAACGAGAGGAGGATTCTTGATGGAGTATCTGCAGGGCGATCTCGGCCGCCTGCTCCTCTCGTTCGGCCTCGGCATGGCCGTGGGCCTCGAGCGCGAGATCTCCGATAAGCCCGCGGGATTGCGCACCAACGTCCTCATCTGTCTCGGCTCCACGCTTTTCACGCTCATTTCGCTGAAGATGGGCGGCACCGGCAGCGACCCGACCCGCATCGCGGCGCAGCTCGTCAGCGGCATCGGATTTTTGGGCGCCGGCGCCATCATGCGCGAGGGTGAGCACGTCACCGGCCTCACTACCGCGGCCACCATCTTCGTCGTCGCCGCGATCGGCATGGCGGTGGGCTACGGCTACGGCCGGCTCGGCGCGGTCTGCGCGGTCGCGACGCTCGTGGTGCAGGTCGTCTTGGCCCGCATGGACATGCTCGTCGACCACATGCGCCGCCGCTACACCTTCCGGATCGTCAGCAGTCCCGACGAGAAGGCGATCCACGCGATCGAGAAGATCCTTCGGACCAACGGCATCCACGTGATGCACTCGAAGGTGATGAAGCGCAACAGCCTCTACCACAGCGAGTGGGCCACCACCGGCCCGACCGAGAAGCAGGCGCGGGTCGCCCATGAGCTGCTGCAGTCCTCCCACGTCCAAGAAGTAACCTATTAGGGTGGACTCCGCAAAACTGGCGCGCGCGCTGGAGACGCGCGGCGAGCCCAAGTACCGTCTCGGGCAGATCCTCGAGGCGGTCTACAAGAAGGGCGCCGCTTCCTACGCCGACATCAAGACGCTCCCGGCGCCTCTGCGCGAGGCGCTGGAGCCCGCCGCCCCGATCCAGTCGCTGAAGGAACGCCGCGTGCTGATCTCCAAAGACGGACGCGCGCGCAAGGCGGCGCTGGGACTCGCCGACGGACTCGCGATCGAAACGGTGCTGCTCAAACCCAAGCCCGGCGACGCGTGGACGGTCTGCATCTCGGTGCAGGCGGGCTGCGCCGTCGGCTGCACCTTCTGCGCGACCGGCCTCATGGGCCTCAAGCGCGACCTGACGCCGGAGGAGATCGTCGACCAGGTGCTTTTTTGGATCCAGTACATGCGCCGCGAAAGCGTGCCCGGCCGCCTCACCAACGTCGTATACATGGGCATGGGCGAGCCGTTCCACTGCTACGAGAAGGTCGCCGAGAGCCTCAAGGCGCTGACCGACCCGGCTAGAATTGGCTTGGCGCAGCGCCACGTGGCGGTCTCGACGTCAGGCCTGGCGCCCGGGATCGAGCGGTTCGCCGACGACTTCCCGCAGGTCGGCCTCGCCTTGTCCCTGCACGCGGCCAACGACGAGCTCCGGAGCAAGCTCGTGCCGGTGAACAAGGCGTACCCGCTCGAGCGGCTCGCCAAAAGCCTGCGGCTCTACCTCGAGAAGACCAACCGCCGCGTCTTCCTCGAGTACGTCCTGCTCTCGGGCGAAAACGACCGGCCCGTGCACGCGGACGAGCTGGCCGGCTTCGTGCGCCGGGTGGGCAAGCCTCATCTCATCCACGTGAATTTGATAGTCTGGAACCCCACGGACACCGAGCACGCCGCCTCCCCCGCCATTGCTGCGCGGGATTTTAAGGCGAGGCTGGAGGACGCGGGGCTGAGCGTGACGATCCGCAAGAACCTGGGACAGGACATCCAGGGCGCCTGCGGTCAGCTGATCCAAACCGACTGAGAATGACCGACGCCAAACCGCGACGACACGGCTACGAAAAGGTACTGCAGGCGATCGAGAACCGCTGGAAGCGTCGCCCGGCCGACCGCGGCCGGATCATGCAGCACATCATCGATACGCTTTGGGACACCTTCGGCGTCACGGGCACGTATTCCTGGTGCGGCTTCTACCTTCCCAGCCCCGACGGCAAGCAGTTGGTGCTCGGGCCGTCCCGGGACAAGCCGGCATGCAGCCCGATCGCGCTGACCGGCGTGTGCGGCAAGGCGCTCACCACGGCGACGACGCAGGTCGTGCCGGACGTCAAAGCCCTGGGCGACGCGCACATCGAGTGCGACCCCAAGAACCTTTCCGAGATCGTCGTCCCCGTATTCGGCCCCGACGGCAAGCCGTTCGCGGTGCTGGACGTGGACTCCTACGAGGCGGCCGCGTTCGACGATCTGGACCAGCGGTGGCTGGAACGGATCTGCCGTCCCCTCGAAGGCTCCCCCGCACCCCGCCGCGACGAGAATTAGAACGCTGGTGCCTGGCACCGGGAAAAGCAGACCCGCCCTTCT